>DATKVX010000071.1 GCA_035529855.1 bacterium | reverse complement strand
AGGCGAAGACGGCAAATACCGTAAATCCAAAACCGCGGCAACAGCCGCGAACCAAGGAGGCCGTATGAGCTTCAAAGAAAAGGCTATCGCGGCGCTAAAGGACGTTGCGGCGAGGCTGGAGGGCGAACCCGAAGAGGGCGCTGTCCTAGCTCCGCCCGCGCCCGTCGTGGCCGCGGCCCCGCCGGTGGGCGAACCGGCAAGGGACCCCGAGGTCAAGGCGTTAGCCGCCGAGGTAGGCGAACTCAAAAAGGCGCTTGTATCGCAAAAAATAGAGTTCACCGCCGCGACGCTACTCGCCGAATCCAAGGAACTCTGTCTGGCGGCGAAGGCCGAGCCGCGCTTCGAGAAGCCGATAGCGCAACTGCTGGCGTTAATACCACCCGAGGCGGAAGTCGTACTCACGGAAGCGGATGATCCCGCGAAGGTAGTTAAGGCGCCGGCGCGTGAATGGTTCAAAAACGTGCTGTTGGCTAAGGGCACGGCGAAGCTCGAGGACCCGGCCGCGCTTACCAAGCCGCCGAAGAAGGCGTTGGTTAAGCCGATAGCGGCGTCCGACAACAAGAGTATGCCCGAGGACGAGGATACGCAGGTGGCGTTGACCGCTGCGGCTAGGAACCGCGCCCGCGAAAAAGGCATCAGCATTAACGTCGCCCAAGCCGAAGTATTGGCCGAGTGGCGAAAAGAACAGGAGGTTTAACGATGGTATCTCCAGCGAAACATCCAATTCGAGCTATCACCATTCACCCGACGGTTCTCGTTACCCATAACCGTTTTATCGGCTTGACAGATGAGCAGTGCACCGTTGCCGGTGAACCGGTAAAAGGCGGTGCACCCGAAGACATTATAGCTGGGTCTTGGGGTGCGTGTGAAGACATGGGCTCGACGCTTATAACTACCGGTGCGGCTATTCCGCTCATCGCGGGCGGCGGTACGTTTGCCTGGGTGCAGACCGACGCTGCCGGCATGGTTATTCCCTACGCCGGGGGCGCTGCAAACGTAGCTGGGTTCGTCACGATGGCCGCGGCTGCGCCCGCCGAGCTGGCCGAGGTTCACTTCTGGCTGTCCGCCGCTCCCGTAGTGTAAGCGGATAACCTAAAGGAGAAAAGATGAAACGATTAATATTCGCGCTTTTAATTGCGGCCGTTCCGGTATTCGGCGCGTTTACTAACCTCGTCGTTACGGGGCCGGTTGCGCTTAACGGGACGGTGGCGCTGGGCGATGCGGTCGGGGATGCCATTACCGTTCCCGGTACGCTGACGTTCCAAGCCGCGACTTCGTACCCCGCCGGTACGGCGGCCTTACCGTCGATTAACTTTACCGGCTCCCTTACTTCGGGGTTTTACGAGGTAGCGGCTGATAGTCCGGGGGTATCGGTAGCTACGGCAAACGTTGGTACTTGGGATGCTACGGGCTACCAGGGCGTTATAGGCGGAACGACTCCCGCCGCCGGTACGTTCACGGACGCTACACTCACAGGCGACTTTAACCCCGGCCAAGGGCCCGAAGATTTAATTACGGGTTATCACGACCGTTCAAGCCACATCACTTGGCAGGACGACTTCACCGACGGCGTTCAGGCGCTATACGACGTTAAGTGGAATACAGCCGGCGTCGTGGGCGCGGGCACGAATACTCCAACGGTTCGGCCTGGCTGGTCGGAGATGGTTACGGCCGCCGCTGGCGGCGATATGGAGTCTACGGTTTCTGTTATCGCCGGGCAATCGCGGGCCTATGAGCCGCGCCTCGAAACCGTCGTGGAATTAACGGCGCTTCAGACTCAGCGTTTCGAAATCGGCTTCTATATCGCCGCTGACGAACTGGTAGAGGTCATCTACGACACGGCTCAGGGCCCCAACTGGATGTTGGAGGTCGACGATACTACGGGCGTGGAGCGGGCGGACTCTGGTATAGCCGTCGTCGGAGGCACACCGTATAAACTGGAAATCCAGGTGGATAACGCGGGTGCTATTACGTGGGCTGTTGATGACGTAGCTATGCCCGTGGCTGCTATCGCCACTAACGTGATGACGGCCAACCTGTACTCTACGCGCTGGATGCTAACGAACATCGCGGCCTTCACTAATACCGGCGCGGTGGACTACGTTCAAATCGAGACGCTCAAGCAACCATAAGGAGGCTCTATGCCGAGTTTACTTGACGTAAGACTCGGGATTAACCCCGTCGTCCAAAACCTAATCTACGGATATAAAGCTGAAGGGTACATCGGCCTGGACCTCTTTACCCAATTCCCCTTCGCTTATGACGGCGGTACTGTCCCGCTGATGGACCCCGCGAATATGCGGGCGTTTGAAACAAGCTACGCCGACGGCGCGATGGTCAATATCGGCGAGCTTCGTATGAGCCGCGCTACCATCGCGATGCATTACCGCAACTGGACGACGCCGGTTACGGATGCCATGTACGAACAGTGGATGTTCCCGAACCTCGACCCGGCGACCTGGGCGGCGCAGCAGTCGATGGACGTAATTCTGCGCGGCCACGAGGTTGAGTGTGCCCTCGTCGGGATTTCGGCGGCGAGTTACAACAACGTTGTGCCTTTGACGCTTAACCTCGCGGCGGCTTGGGCGAACCCGGCGACGACGATGCTTACGACTCATATTTTCCCTGCGTCTAACGCCGTTAAGAACTTAATCGGTAGAAAGCCGAACGTGTTCTGGTGCGACGACGTAACGTGGCAGAACATACAGCTTAATACCGAGGTTCGAACGCAGGCGGCGCTTATACGCGGTATCGCGACGGCTACGCCGTTGGCGCCGGAGCTCATTACGAAGGAAGCCTTCGCGGTCCTTATCGGCGCTAGCAAGGTTCTCGTGGCCGAGGGGTTAATTCGCAATGACGCAAACACCGCGTTTTATAACCCTTGGGCCGGGACGCCTGCTGCGCAGACGGGCTGCGCTGGCTTAGCCTACGTACCATCGGGTGGCAAACTCTTTGAACCGTCGTTCGGCTATACCTTCCGGGCACCCGGCAATCCGGCACCGAAAAACGCGTACCGTCTCGAGACACATCACTCTACACTTTATGAGGTTAACGACCATCTTGGCGCGCAGATAGTACCACCTACGACGGGTGCGACGCGCACTAACAGCGGCTTTCTGTGGACTCGAACGGTCGTATAAGGAGGCGCCGTGATTAGAAAATATAAGCTCGTAGGTGACCAGGGCATTATGCCGGAGACGAAGGTTATAAAGCCCGGCGAAGTCGTCGAGCTCGATGACGGCGACCCGCGCGTGGCGATATGGCTGGAGGACGGCGTAATTACGCCGGAACATAGTCATAAGGAGCCGAAACTTAAAGAAGATAAACCCGAGAGTAAAGGGGAGGGGAAATAACCCCTCCCCCTCCGGGGGTAACGTATGCCGTGGACGACCGCAGTGCTCGTAAACGAATACATTCCGGCGATTGACCTCGTAGCGGAGCCGACGGCGTTTGATAACTCGATAATCGTAGCCGAGCAGGACTTGCGCGCGCGGCTGCTGGTATTTATCGCCGACGCGACAATCGCGACGTGGACAG
>DATKVX010000070.1 GCA_035529855.1 bacterium | reverse complement strand
CCACGATGGGTAAGGTATCCGTCTTCATAACGGCCGCGTTGGCCTGTTTTATTTTGCTGGCCTGCGGGGCGCCGCCTAAACAACCCGTCACCGGCGCGGACCTGGTCGCGACCGCGGTGGCCGCCCGTTACGTCGTTACCGTCGACGACGTGCGGGAAGTCGGCGGCCGCTACGATTGGACCGTCAGCGCCGTCAACGGCTCCGACTACGCGTGGAGGGGGACTTTGTACGTGAAGCTCGTCGGGCCCGGCAACGAAATCGTAGAGAGGCACGATTTTACGGTCGACGAGTTGGTGCCTCCGGGCGGGAAGACGGCGGGCCTGAAGTTCACGTCCGAGTACGCCCCTTTGGAAAAGGGCGGCGACATAGCGTTGTTGAAGGCCGAAGTCGACGTTGCAAGCTATAAAGAACCGCCGGCGACCGGGTCGAAGTAAGGCCGTTCAATTTCTCCGATAGGCCGGAATCGAAATCCTGGGCGAAATAAACGCGCGGCGCGGCGTCCTCGCCCGACGGTGGCTTTATACCGACTTCGTATTCGGCCGAGTTCGTGGCGTCGCGGCGCTTCTTCTCCCGGCGCGACCGACGTTGGCCTATCGCTCGAATTAAAGACGGATTTGAAGAAAAACAAAAGCGTTATCGTTATAGGCGCCGGGCCCGCGGGCCTCGCCTGCGCGGACCGACTCGCGGCCGCCGGCCTCGACGTATTGGTGTTGGAGGCGCAGGACCGCGTCGGCGGCCTGTGCCGGACCGTTTCCTTCGGCGGCGCGACCTTCGACCTCGGCGGCCACCGTTTCTTCACGAGGGACGAGGAGGTCCGGGATTACGTCTTCGAGCTGATGGGGGACGACCTCGAGCTCAGGCGGCGCAAGAGCACTATCCGCCTTTGGGGCAAGGATTTCGCGTACCCGCTGGATTTCAAGAACCTGCTTTTCCGGATGAACCCCCTGACGGCCGCCCGGGCGGGGGTCGATTACCTCTGGGCCGCGGCGCGGCAGCGGCTCGCGCCTCGAGCCGACGTCTCCTTCGAAGATTGGGTAGTTAATCGTTTCGGACGGACGCTTTACGAGATCTACTTCGGCCCCTATACACGGAAACTTTGGGGCCGGCCGCCGTCGGAGATATCGGCGGATTGGGCCGCGCAGCGCATTTCGCTATTGAACCTGTGGGACGTATTTTTACTGCTGTTGAAGATAAAGAAGGAAAAGCCCAAGACGTACGCTGCGGAGTTCCATTATCCGCGCGGCGGCATAGGGCGAATGTACGAGACGTTGGCGGAGCGCGCCCGGGCCGCGGGCGCCGAGATAAGGCTGAACGCGGACGTTTACGAGGTGCGGCGGGAGGGCGGCCGCGTCGTCGGCGTCGCCCTCCGGCAGAACGGCCGCGACGGCTTCGAGAGCGCCGACTTCGTCGTATCTACGGCGCCGTTGCCGCGGCTGGCGGAGATGGTCCGTCCCCCCGGCGGAGGCGACGTCTTGGCCGCCGCGCGCGGAATGGCTTTTCGCGGCTTGAGGTTTTTAAATTTGGTGGTAAACCGCCCGGCCCTAACGGACAATACCTGGGTCTACGTACCTGAGCCGGAGTATTTCTTCTTCCGCATCCAGGATTTACGGAACTGGTCGCCGTCGCTTTGCCCGCCGGGCAAGTCGGCTCTGGAACTCGAGATATCGTGCGACGCCGGCGACGAGAAGTGGCGTATGTCCGACGAGGAGGTTAAGGAGGTTTGCCTCGCGGACCTGGCGGCCGTGGGCCTCGACGTCGCGGCCGACGTCGACGCGTGCGGCAGCTCGTTCAGCGAGTACTCGTATCCGGTATACGACCTCGGCTACCGGGAAAAGCTCGGCGCGGTTTTGGAATTCGTTTGGCCTATGGAGAACTTGTTGACGGTGGGGCGGGGGGGCCTTTTCCGCTACAACAATATGGACCATTCGATTAAAATGGGCCTGTTGGCCGCACGGCACGTAGGCCGCGGCGATAGCCGCGACGCGGTCCTGGATATCGCCAAAGAACAGTCGGTTTTCGAGGCCCCCCACAAGCGGCATTGAGGGCCACAGCGTTAGTTCGTGCGGGCGGAGGGGATTAACGCGCCACTCCGGTTTCGCTTGCCACGTAAAAAAGTATATCGTAGTATTCAGGTTTAATAAAAATACAAATGGACGTTGCTTGATTAAAAGGCGAGAACCGGCTTGAGGATAATTTTAATTTTCGCGTGCATACTGGCCGCGGCGCCGGTCGGCGGTGTCTCGGACGAATTCCTGGGCGTGGACGACGCGGCCGACGCACCCTCGGCGTTGGCGGCGGCGAGCGCCGCGGGGCAGTGGGGCCGCGCCGGGTGGCTGGCTATGGTCTACGTCGGCGACGAAGCGCAAGCCCGCGAATTCTTCGCCCGGGCGCTGGCGGCGGACGCCGACGACGCCGCGGCGCTGGAGGGGGCCGCCTGGCTCGATTTCACGCAGGGGCGGATAGACGAGGCGTTCTCTTACTGGCGTCGGTACCTCGAGCTTTATCCGGACGGCGACGCCGCCGGGGCGCTCGTTTCGACGTTGAGGTTTTTCGACGGCGTCGTCCCCACGTACTACGAAGCGCCCGACTTCTTACTGGAGCTCGCGGCGAGGCCGGGGTGCCCGCCGGCTACGCGCGACGCGGCGCAGCGCACCGCGGAGACCCTCCTGCTGCAGTTCGGCCGCTGGGAGGATGCGGCGGCGCTGGCGCGCGAGCGCGGTTACGTCGGCGACGTCGCGCTGTGCGGCATCTTCAATAAGTACGGCTTGGCCGACATCGACCATCGGTTTAAGCCCGAGGAGAGTTTAACGCCGGCGCCGCCGGTCACGCTGGGCGAAGCGGCGTGGCGGCGCGGGGAGGGACGATTCGGCCTAATCGACGTCGGCGGTACGTTGGGCTCCAACGTAGGCGTCGCGTACGTTACGGCCGTCTTCGAGCTTCCGGCGGGGGAATATTGGTTGGAGGTACAGAGCGACGATTGGTTCCGAGCCTTCCTGGGCGGCGTGGACGTACTATCGAATCATCCCGGCGACGGCCCGAGTAGTTCACTCCACCGCGGCAAGTTCAAGGCCGCCGGCGGCCGTCAACGGCTGTTGGTTAAAACTCTCAAGAACAACGACCCGCTCTTCGATACCGACGGCGAATGGGCTTTCAAGGCGAGGTTCTTGCGAACGTCCGACCTGGCGCCCGTCGCCGTAGCGGTCGAACAGGACGACTTCGCCGAGGGCGGATTGCCGGCGTCGTCTCTGGCGGATAATCCGGCGCCGACGCCCGACGGGACTTTGGCCCGGTTCTACCGCGCGTTGGACGAATTCGCGGTCGGAGCGTACGGGGACGGCGTCGACGAAATCGACGACGCGTTGGCTGCGGCGCCGTCGTGCGCGTTCTTCTACGTCGCCGGCGCATACGGCCGCATCCTGGCCGGCGGCGAGTACAATCTAGCCGACGCGAAGTCCCAACTCAGGCGCGCCCGGGCGGAGGACCCGGCCTGCGTCGTCGCCACCGAAGAGCTCGCCGTATTCGCGTCGTACGAGGGAAAAAGAGACGAAGCGGTGGATTATTACCGGGAGACGTTGCGAGCGAACCCGGCGTACGTGTCTTCCGTATGCGGCCTGGTCGACATAGCCGCGCGCGAGGGTTGGGACGCAGAGCTCCTCCGGCAAGGCGAGAGAGCGTTAAATATCAACCCGGCCGCCCACCGCGCGTTGTTGCAGCTGGGCGATTTCTATTATGATAACGACAATACGGCGCGCGCGGTCGATTACTATGAGAAGTACGTCGCCGTCAAGGCCGACGACGCGTACGCGCGCGCGAAACTGGCCGAAGCGTACCTCTTCCTCGGCCAACCGGAAAAGGCGGCGGCGCACTACCGCGAGATTCTCGCTTTCGACCCTTACGATGAGGACGCGTATCTCGGGATGGCGGACCTGGCGGCGCGGCGGGGCGACGAAGGCGCCGCGTTGGAGTGGTTCGAGAAAGGGGCCGCGGCGCTGCCGCGTTCGGCGGAGATAAGGCGCCAGTGGGGTTACTATCTGCGCAGCCTGGGCGCCGGCGAGGATGCTTTCGGCGTCTTACGCGAAGCGCTGGCGTTGGACGTCAGCGACTTCCGCACGCGGCACTATTTGGAGCGGGAAGGGGCTATCCCCGCCGACGCCGTCGCCAAGGCTCTTTCCGTCGAAGTCGACGATTTATTGCAAAAGAAAGTGGAGGACGGCGATTACCCGCGCGCGGATTCGGTTATGCTCCTCGACCAGTCGGTCGTCTATTTGAATAACGACTTCACTTTCCGCGAATCGAACCATAACCTTATGGAGATAGTGAGCGACGCCGGGCGCGAACGCTGGGGCGAGATAACGGTTATGTCCGGCGCCGGGACCGAGATCGTCGAGGCGCGAACCCACGCGGCCTCGGGCGATGTCGTGGACGCGGTTTCGATTAAGGATTCGGACGGCTACAAAGTCATATCTATGGAGCGTGTCGTCCCGGGCGCCGTTCTGGAAGTCGCGTACGACCTGAATATAAACAAACGTATGATATTCAACCTGCTGCAATATTATTCCCAGCCGTTCTATATGGCGGAATTGGGCGAGGCGCTGTTGTCCACCCGTTTCGCCGTCGTCGTCGGCGACGATTTTCCGGCGGGCGACCGTTTAGAATTTAAGGCCGGCAACCAACGGCTGAAGGCGAAGCGCGTCCGCGGCGACGGCCGTACGGCGTACATATTCCAACGGCGCGACGTGCCGGCGATAGTAGAGGAACCGATGATGCCGGCCAAGGAAGCGTACGCGCCGTACGTTCGCGTCACGACGATGTCGGACGTCGATACGGTGGCGGAATGGTACCGGGGCGAGTTGTTCGGGAAGTTCGACGTCGACGATTTTTTACGGAAGCGTTTAGCCGTGGTGGAGTTGCCCGAAGGCGGCGATGCCGCCCGGGCGGCCGCCGTGTATTACTTCGTATTGCGCGAGGTTGAGAGCTCGGGCGGTAGCGTGTACTACCCGGCGCCGGCGCGGCTCACCGCTTTCCGCGGCCGCGGCCGTACGGTAGACCGCGCAGTGCTTATCGTGGCGTTGTGCCGCGAGCTCGGTATCCCGGTGAAACTGGCGTTAGTGGGGACCGGCGGTTCGAAAAACGAATGGGACGTGGTGACGCCGGAATTATTCGATACTGTTTTAGTCTATTTCCCGACGCTCGGGGCCCAAGGGACGTACGCCGACCCGCTGTTGGACACGTTTGCCTTCGGCGACGTGTGGACCGCGGCCTACGGCAAACCGGCGCTCATAGTTGACGACGAGGGTTTCGAGATAGGGCGCGTTCCTACCGGTCCGTTCGAGGAAGACAGCATCGCCCTTGAAATGGATCTCGAGCTCGATTGGAGCGGCGGCGCGACGTTTAAAGGGCGGCGCGCGTACCGCGGCTTACGCGGCGCGTACCGTGAGAGCTTCACCAACCCCGAGGAGCAGGAGGCCAACGTCGAAGTGAGCCTGTCGCGAATTTTCGCCGCGGCGACGATAGACGGTTATAGCTTCGATAACCTCTACGACCTGAGCGGCGAGTTCGCGTTGAACTTCGAGGGGAGCGTTCCCAATTTCGCTCGCGTACGGGGCGGTGACTTGGCGGTACGCGTGGTACCGTACGAGCTCACTTTGGCCCAGGTCTTCATAAGCGCCGAGAAGAGGCGATACCCGCTCCGCATCGAAAGGCCGGAGGCTTGGGTCGACGACGTCCGCGTGAAAATACCGCGCGGGTACGGAGTCCGTTGGATGCCCGGCGACGAACATTTACGGGGGCCTAAGTCCGAGTATACGCTCGAGCTGGGGTTGGAGGGAGATAGGTTGATTATAAAGCGCCGGTTGTTTATCGACCAGGGTGACATATCGCCCGGCGACTATAAGAAATTCGTTAAATTCTGCCGGGAGGTCGACCGGCTCGAGAAGAAGGAAGTAATACTGGCGCCCAAGCCGCTGGATAAGCCGTAGAGGAGAACCGTTGGCGTTCGCTTTAATATTGGCTCTGTTGGACGCGCTGGTAATAGTGGTCGCTTTCGCCGGGGCGTACTTCTTCAGGTTCGGCCTGCTGCCCATGTTGCCCGGTATAGGTCGGCCGCCGTTCGAGCCGTATTTGTATCCGTTGCCGGTGGTGGTGGTGCTCTGGCTGACGATACTGAAAGCGCTCGACCTTTACGGTCGCCGCGGCCGGAATTTCGGCTGGGACACGGTTTTCGCGTTGCTGGGCGGCGTTCTGTTGGGGTCGGTTTTTCTCGGCGGGGTAGGATTCGTATATCGCGGGTTTTCTTACTCGCGGTTGGTATTGGCCGTCGCCGCGGTTTTCGCTTTTATGGGGTTGTGCGTGGCGCGTGCCGCGGCGGTGTACGTACGCGGGTACCTTCTGAAGAGAGGGGTGGGGGCGAAGCGGACGTTGGTCGTGGGGACGTCCGTCGCGGCGAACGAGCTCTGCAAGCGTTTACTGGACGGCCCCGCCAGCGACTACTACCTCGTGGGCGTGATACGGGCGGGGGGCGAGGCGGAAAAGGGTTGTAAGGTTTTGGGCGACTTGGAGGATTTCTTCGAAGTCGTCGGGCGTGAAAGAGTGGCGGTAGTATTTTTCGGCGGTGACGTCCCCGACCAGGTTTTGTTGGACCTGGTGCTGGAATGTGATATCAAGGGCGTCGAGGTTAGAATGTTGCCGTCGACGTTGGAACTTATGACGTCGAAGGTTTACGCCGACGAGGCGTTGGGAATACCGGTCTTCGCCTTAAGGCAGTTCCGCCTTACCGGTTTCAACCGCTTCATAAAGCGCGTTATGGACGTCGTGGCCGCCACTTCCTTACTCGCGGCTTTCGCGCCGGTGTGGGCGGTAACCGCCCTGGTCATCAAAATGACGTCGCCCGGGCCGGTACTCTATCGGCAAGTGCGCGTGGGGCAGGACGGTCGGACGTTCGAACTCTTCAAGTTCCGCTCGATGAGGCAAGACGCCGAGGCGGAGACGGGGCCGGTTTTCGCCAAAGCCAACGACGAACGCGTTACCCTCTTCGGCCGTTTCCTCAGGCGCACGTCCCTCGACGAGGTCCCGCAACTCCTCAACGTCCTCAAGGGCGATATGGCCGCAGTGGGGCCGCGGCCCGAGCGGCCGTACTTCGTGGAAAAGTTCGCCTCCGACGTCCCGCGCTACGTCGAGCGGCATAAAGTCAAGTCCGGCATGACCGGCTGGGCCCAGGTCAACGGCTTCCGCGGAAACACGTCCATAGCGCAACGCGTCGAGTACGATTTGTACTATATAGAAAATTGGTCGTTATTGTTTGACCTGCAGATAATCTTGCGGACTTTGGCCCAGGTTATCTGGGGAAAAGGCCAATAAGTTGTGTTATAACGCGTAGTGCCCATTTTAGGGATGCCGTAACGACTAAATGTTTATGAAATCAGTGGGTGTAGTAGTGCCCAATCATAATATTAGGGGATAGCTTTATCGTGTTTATTCGGTACCCGCCGCTCGCACTCTACGGGCGGCGTCGTCCTATTGAAGTCCTCGCCGCGAACCTATATAACCCGCGTGCCGGCGCGTTGATAGGGCGTGGGAAGTTATGGAAGTAAAACGCCAGCGATTCGTTCGTAATTTCTCTATCGTCGCGCATATTGACCACGGGAAGACGACGCTTATGGACCGCATACTCGAGGTCACGGCGGCGGTCGACCCGCGGCAAATGCGCGAGCAGTTCCTCGACGCTATGGCGCTCGAGCGCGAGCGGGGCATCACTATCAAGATGCACCCGGTGACCCTCCGTTACCGCGCCCGGGACGGCAACGTATATAAGTTCAATATTATAGATACCCCCGGCCACGTCGATTTTACGTACGAGGTTTCGCGGTCGCTCGCGGCGTGCGAAGGCGCCGTACTGCTCGTCGACGCGAGCCAGGGCGTCGAGGCGCAGACGGTGGCCAACGCCCTGCTGGCGGTAGAGAACGACCTCGTCCTGGTCCCGGCCATAAACAAGATCGACCTGGCCGCGGCCGACGTCGACGTCACCCGCGACGAGCTCGAGGAAGTGGTAGGCATCGACGCCGGCGACGCCGTACTCGTATCGGCGAAAGAGGGGACCAACGTCGTCGAGTTCTTGGAGGCGGTGGTCGCGCGAGTCCCGCCGCCGGCGGGCGACGCCGCGGCGCCGTTGCGCGCGCTCATCTTCGACGCGCAGTACGACCCCCACCGGGGCGTCCTGGCGTACGTCCGCGTCGTCGACGGCGTCCTGGCGCGGGGTACGCGGATAAAGTTGACGGCCTCCGACGCCGTCTACGAGGTCAACGAAGTAGGTATATTCAAACCTTCTATGGCGCCGGTCGACGAGCTGGTTGCCGGCGACGTCGGCTACGTCGCGGCGAACGTGAAGGAGATTGCGGAAGCCCGCGTCGGCGATACCATAACGTACGCCGAGGGGGGCGTCGCGGAGCCGCTGCCGGGATACCGCGAAGTCCGGCCGATGGTCTTCGCCTCGCTGTTCCCGGTGGAGGCCGACGACTACGACCTATTGAACCGCGGCCTGGAGAAGCTGGCGTTGAACGACGCCTCGCTGAGCTGGCAGGCGGAGGAATCGGCGGCGTTGGGTTTCGGCTTCCGGTGCGGCTTTTTGGGCGTGCTCCATTTGGACATCGTGCGGGAGAGGCTCGAGCGCGAGTACGAGCTCGAGGTCATCACGACGATGCCCCACGTGGCGTACGAGGTGACGACGCGCGACGGCGCGACGCACTACGTCGAAAACCCGGCGAGGCTGCCGGACCCGGCCGAGATCGAGATAATAGGCGAACCGTTCGTCGAGGCCACGGTCTACACGCCGGCGCGGTACGTCGGCCCGGTTGTCGAGCTGATGAAGAGCCGCCGCGGCGAGCACGTCAGCATGGAGTTCTTCGCCGGCGACCGCGTCGCCGTGAAGTACCGCCTGCCGCTGGTCGAGATAATCGTGGACTTCTTCGACCGCCTCAAGGCGCTCTCGCAGGGGTACGCCTCGCTCGACTACGAGCACGCCGGCTACCGGCCTTCCAAGATGGTGAAACTGGACGTCCTCCTCAACGGCAAGCCGGTGGACGCGTTGAGCGTTATTGTCCACGTGGAGCGGGCGGAGCGCCGGGGGCGGGACCTCGTCACGAAGCTGCGCC
This sequence comes from bacterium, assembly GCA_035529855.1. Classification (NCBI taxonomy): domain Bacteria; species bacterium. The sequence goes on along the minus strand of DATKVX010000070.1, from coordinate 193 downwards.
GCGAGATCCCGCGCCAGCTGTACGAGGTGATTATCCAGGCCGCCATCGGCTCGCGCGTTATTGCCCGGGAAACCATCAAGCCGCTGCGCAAGAACGTCACCGCCAAGTGCTACGGCGGCGACGTTACGCGGAAGCGGAAATTGTTGGAAAAGCAGAAGGCCGGCAAGAAGCGGATGAAGCAGGTGGGCAACGT
>DATKVX010000069.1 GCA_035529855.1 bacterium | reverse complement strand
TTTCCCTTTGACATATCAAACGTTATTTTTTATTATAATCATCAATAGCGCAAACCGGCCTTTACGTAGCATCGGAGTAATTACCTATGATTAAATATATTCGAATAACGAGCGCCGCGGCGCTGCTGGCCGGCGTCGCGGGCGCCGCCGTCATATTGGAAGAGAACTTCGAGGGCGCCAAGTTCCCGCCCGCCGGCTGGGAGAAAGTGGAAGTGCGGGGCGCCTGGACGCGCGAGAACGTCGGCGCGCCGTACGATTGGTGCGCGTACTTCCACAGCTTCGCGTACGTCGGCGGCGAAGGGACGCTCCGGACCAAGGGCCAAGAGCTGAACGCGGTCGAACACGCCGTCTCCTTCGCCTACCGCTACCGCGCCGAACCCGCCGGCGGCACCGCGTCGGCCCAGGCCCGCGTCGAACGCCTCGACGGCGAGGTGTGGCAGGTGGTCTCCAGCTGGCCGCTGCCGAAAATCTCCGCCTTTCAACTTTTCGAGTTCAAGCACGCCGCCGCGGCCCCAGCCGGCACGTACCGCCTCCTCTTCTACGCCGACGCGGCGGAAGAGGCCATCGTCTTCTTCCGCATCGACAACGTGACCTGGGAGAGCGGCCCCTTCACCGCCGTCGCGCCGGCGAGCCTGGGTCGCGTAAAAGCGCTTTATTACTGACCGCTAGTTCCCTACGAAAGGAAAACCGCCCCTCGGGGCGGTTTCTTCTTTCGGTGTTAACGTGCCGTTGACGGCTGAGCGTTCGGTGTGTTAAAATCATCAAGAGGTGAACTACTACATGGCGCGAGCGAAGGTGGCGGCGCTCCGCACGAGCGCGGAAACGATAATCGACGACTTCGGCCGGCTCATGCGGCTGGCGGACTACGCCTCCTATCTACCCCGCGACAGGAAAACCCAGCTCAAGATAAATATCTCGTGGCATAAATATTACCCGGCCTGCTCGACGACGCCGTGGCAGCTCGAGGCCGTCATCAAGACGCTCCTCGAGGACGGCTATCCCAAAGAGAACCTCGTCCTGTGCCAGAACGCCACCGTCGTCGTCGACCCCAAGGTAGGCGCCCGCCTCAACAAGCTCGCGGGCGTCGCCGACAAGTTCGGCCTCGAGTTCCACTACCTGCAAGACCCGGACGAGGAGGAGTGGGTCCCGTACGAGCCCAAGGGCGAGACCCTCGTCCTGGCCGACGTGTACAAGAAGAAGGGCCTTTGGCTCCCCAAGTCCTTCCCCGGCACCAACATCATCCACCTGCCGACGGTCAAGACGCACGTCTTCACGACGATGACGGGCGCGATGAAGAACGCCTTCGGCGGCCTCTTGAACCTCGAGCGCCACTGGACCCACGCCGTCATCCACGAGACGCTGGTCGACCTGTTGACGATACAGAAGGAGATCCATACGGGCATCTTCGCGGTGATGGACGGCACGATAGCCGGCGACGGCCCGGGCCCCCGGGCGATGCGGCCCGTCGTCGCGAACGTCATCCTGGCCTCCGCCGACCAGGTCGCCATCGACGCCATCTCCGCCAAGATAATGGGCCTCGAGCCGCTCGAGCTCGACTTCATCCGGCTGGCGCACGAGCGCGGCCTGGGCGTCGGCGACCCCCGCGAGATAGAGCTCGTCGGCGACGACATATCGGACATGAACCTCCACTTCTCGCCCCACGAGGACACGTTCGCCTCGCGCGGCCAGAAGATGATATATCACGGCTGGCTGAAGCCGCTCGAGCACTTCCTACTTCGGACGCCGCTGGTGCCGTGGTCGTACGCGGCCTCGCGCCTCTACCACGACGCGTTCTGGTACCCCTGCATAGGCCGCAAACGCGTCCAAAAAATTCTGGACGAGAGCGAGTGGGGCCGGCTGTTCCTGCGCTACCCGCCGGAGGGGATGTATTGGAAATAGGAAGGAGGCCGGGAGGGATGAATACGCCGATTAAAGTTATAACGTCGCTCGCGCTCGCCGCGGCCGGGGCGTTCCCGGCGGCGGCATTCGGCGTTTCGGGTAAAACTTTCGCGGCCGAGGCGGGTACCGCGTTTGCCTACGAGGTAATGGACTTCGCCGCGGGCGGGGCGATAGCGGGCGGCGCCGGGGTTTACCCCGCTGTGGCGATATGGGCGGCTTACCCGTTCGCCGCGGCCTTGGGGTGCCACGTCGGGGCCGGCGCCGTCGGCGAAAGCGCGCCTAACCGGGGGGCAGCCATCGG
>DATKVX010000068.1 GCA_035529855.1 bacterium | reverse complement strand
CGTCGTACTTCCATTCCCTCTTATGAACCGAATCCCACGCCGCCGCCTCGCCGCCAAGGCCCCAACGCACTTCGGCTGTTCTATTTCCCCGGCCGTCGTACGCGTACTCCACCAGGTGAACGCCGGTTTCCGTAATCGCTTCGCCGGCGGCGTTGAAATAACCCTCGGAAATCTCGTTGCCGTCGTCGTCATAGATCTCGAGGCGGTACTTGCTCCGTCTCGCTTCGTCTTCCGTTATTTCCTTATATTCGTTGAGTTTGAAATACTTTACCGTCCCCGCAACGCCTGGCGCCGCGACCAGCGCTAAAACTATTAATATCAGTATATTACGCCCCATACTTAAGCCCCTCCTTTAAATTGAATTCGACCCCTTACGCCGCCGGCTCGAGGTACGGGCCGCCGAAGATATGGGCCTGGAATTTCGACAGCTTGGCATCCTCCCACGTGTACGCGTCGGGCGGCAGGCCGGCCTTCATGCACACGCCCTCCAGGAACCGTTCGCGGTTCCACCCCTGCTCCGGCGCCACCTGCGGCAACAACAGGCCGCTCCGTCCCCCCGCCTCGATGACCAGGCCGTCCTCGCCCACGACGATCTCTTTCGGGTCTTCGACGGGTTGGAGGAACGTCATAATCGATATCTCGATATATAGTCCCGGGAGCTCAGCCGCGGTTACGGGCGGGAAACGCGGGTCGCGCAGCGCCGAGTTTATGGCCATGTCCCGGACCGCGAGGTAGAGCGGCACCGTCGGCAGGACGTAGCCGATGCAACCGCGCAGCATGCCGCGTTTCTTCAACGTCACGAAGACGCCGCGTTCCTCGAGCAGCTCGGCCGAGTCGGGTCGCGGCGGTTCGTACGTCCGCCCCTCCTCCACCGCGGTACGCAGCGTCTCGCGGGCGATTCTCAAAAGTTCTTTCTCGGCCGGCGTCGTTGCCGACGTTCCCTCTTCGCGCGGGACCTCAGCGCTCTCCGGCGGGCTCACTTCCACCGGCTCCTTTCGTTTGCAGGCCGCCCCAACCATAAACAACGCGGCGAGGCAAAGCCAAATAGCTATTCGGCCGAAATAATCTTTTTCAGAGTTCAACATACTTCGCTATACCCCCAACCCGACCCGCGGACGCGTGGAAGTTCCGACGCCGGGACCTGCCGTTACGCCGGGGGTAGCCGTACGACGGGTAACGAACGGAAAACCGTCCAGCGGCAACCGACTTTGTATTATGCGGTAACGCATCCACGACGGCGCTCGCGGCGACGCAACGTCGCAGCCTCACAGCGCGCCGGTACGTACGTCCTATCTTCCGGAATAAGAAACGCCGTACCATCGCCGTTAATCTACCATATCTAATACATAACCGCAAGAACGGCGCGAAGTTGCGAACGAAAGGCCGGGAACCTAAACGTACGTTCGCGTCGCCCCGGCCGGCGTATGTCCCGCGGGATAGGCGGCCACGCGTTGGGCCGGGACCTCCCGCTTCACGACGTATACCCGTTCGGTGCTAACAACCGGTCTAACCGCACGGTAAAACCTCCGGGGCGCGGGCAAACGAGTACGGGAGGTGCCGTTTCTCACCCGCGACGCCGCGGACGTATTACGGGCGGTTTCCCGCGCGAGTGCCGAGGGAAAATGTTTATTTTAGTCAGCTAAAATTAACTTTACAAATGGGCGAAAGTATGGTATAAGGCATAACTTCAAACACGGCCGAAACAATCACCTAGGAGGTAACTCGATATCGTAGAAAAGCGGGCCCGGGTGAACCGGAGGATACGAGTCCCGGAGGTTCGCCTTATAGATGATGAGGGAAGGCAGGTCGGCGTAATCCCCACCCGCGAAGCGTTGGCCCAAGCCGAAGAGAAAGACCTCGACTTAGTCGAAGTGGCGGCGCACGCCAAACCTCCCGTTTGCCGGATAATGGATTTCGGTAAATACCTTTATGAGCAGCGAAAGCGGCAACGCGACGCCCGTAAAGGGCAAACCGGCGGCCTCGTCAAAGAAATAAAAATCAGTTCTAAAATAGAAACTCACGATATTAATTTCAAGTTAAGCCACATTAAAAAATTCCTCGAGCAAAAAAACCGGGTTAAAGTGACGGTTGTTTTCAGGGGCCGAGAAGTATCACACGCCGAGCGCGGCCGCGAATTATTGACCCGTATCATATCCGCGCTGGACGGCTACGCCGTGGTCGAAAACCCGCCTACGCTCGACGGTAGGCACATGATGACGCTGCTCGCGCCCGCCAAAAAAATACCGCCCCCCCGTAGCGATTAAGAACGGGCCGGTTTCGAGAGGTTCTTAAATGCCTAAAATGAAAACCAACCGGGGCGCCGCCAAACGCTTCCAGCGCACCGCTCGCGGGAAATTTGTACGGTACCGTTCGTGCGGCGGCCACCTTATGACCGGTAAAACGCCGCGGCGGCGACGGCGGTTCCGCCGGAAAGTCACCGTCGCCCGCGTTGACCGCAAAGGAGTTAAGAAGTTACTCCCCTACGCGCGGCGCAAAAGTTAACCTGACAAAAAGAAGGTCCCGATGGTTAGAGCAACCAACGCGCCCCATCGGCGTCGTCGGCGCAAAAAGTTACTACTACGGGCCAAAGGCTTCCGCGGCGCGCGTAAAAACCTCTACCGCGTAGCGCGCAACGCGGCTTTCAAAGCCCGGCAGCACGCGTACGCCGACCGGCGGCGGCGACGTCGCATCTTGAGACGTTTATGGATAACCCGTATCAATGCCGCTGTGCGGCCTTTCAACCTTCCTTACAACACTTTTATGCACGGCCTCAAGAAGGCCGGCGTCGACGTTAACAGGAAAATGTTGGCCGACACGGCCGTCCGGTCGCCCGATGCCTTCCGCTCGCTGGTCGAAGTCGCGCATAACGCGCTACGCGAATCTTAAAGGCGGCGGCGAGTCTTCGCCTCGTGCTCGCGCCGAAAGATAAGCCCATGCCACCTAACGAACGGCCGGTAATCGCTTTGACTATGGGGGAACCCGCTGGCGTAGGTCCCGAAATAGTCGCGAAGTATCTAGCCGGCCTCAAGAAAAGCGACTTCACGCTAGTGGTCGTAGGGGACCAGCGCCTGCTGCGCGACGCGGCGGCGAAATTTAAATTCGATATCCGTAAACTCAACGCGACGTCGAGGCCCAGCCGCGAGAAATTCGCGCCGGACGTACCTAACTTCGCGTCGCTAAAAACCGTGAACCTGAAAGACGTCGAGCCCGGAAGGCCGACCGCCAAAACCGGGCGCGCGGCGATGGCCTTCGTCGAAAAAGCGACCGACCTTGTAATGCTCCACCAGGTCGACGCCGTCGTGACCGCACCCATATCGAAAAAGGCGATCAACGACGCCGGTTACTACTTCACCGGCCACACGGAATACTTCGCCAATCGGACGAACACTTCGAAATACGCCATGTGCTTCCTCGGCGATTCGCTAAGGGTCGCCCTCGTAACGTCACATTACCCTCTACGAAAGGTCCACTCCAAAATAAAGCTGGCGCGCGTGATTCGAACCGTTTTCTTATTCGACGAATTCCTCCGTAAGGTGGGCGTAAAAAAGCCGCGCATCGCCGTCACGGGCTTAAACCCTCACGCCGGCGAAAACGGCCTCCTCGGCACCGAAGAGCTCCACGAAATCGAACCCGCGGTCGAAGCCTGCCGCGTCCGGGGCATCGACCTGGACGGGCCGCTAAGCGCCGAGGCGGCGTTCCATAAGCACGTCGGCAACAAGTACGACGGCGTAGTCGCCATGTACCACGACCAGGGCCTGGTACCGCTTAAAATATTATTACCTTACAAGACCGTAAACGTCACGCTGGGGCTGCCCTTCGTCAGGACGTCGGTGGGCCACGGCGTCGGTTTGGATATCGCGGGGCGAGGCATCGCCAAAATCGATAGCCTGAGGAACGCCGTAAATTTAGCCGCTAAGCTCGTACGCGCCGAACGCCCGCAACTACCGAAAAAACGTACCTCGCTCTAATAATTCCCGGGTAAATGCATCGTGCGTCGAACGGCACAAGACGGACTCGTCCTGAACAACGACCCCGAAACCGCGGCGTCCGGTAGCGGCGACGACGCCGCTGACGTCCAACACGACTATTACTTTACGTTGGTAAACTCGCTCGCCCACGAAATCCGCAACCCGCTCAACGCGTTATCGGTCAACCTCGGCTTACTCTCGCGGGAAATCGGCGACGGCCCGGGCGCCGATAAACTAGCCGCCGCCATAAAGGAGATCCGGCGGCTCGACGAGCTCTTAACCGCTTTCCTCCGCTTCGCCCGCCCCAAAATACCCAAAGCGCAAGAGGTCGAACTCGCCCGGGCGCTGGCCGAGCTGGAAACGTTCATCGCGCCGGTAGCGGCCACCACCGGCGTAGTATTAGAATTCAAGCCTATCGCCGACATCGTCGTCAAGACGGATGCGAACCTTTTGAAACAAGCGCTATTAAACGTTATTCTAAATTCTTTCGAAGCGGGCGCCGACCGCGTCGAGCTAACCGCCGAAGATTCCGGCGAAGCCATCGTCGTTACCGTGCGTGACGACGGCCCCGGCTTAGCCGAACCCGCCCAGGCCTTCGAGCCGTTTTATTCGACCAAAGCGGAAGGTTCCGGCCTGGGCTTACCTACGGCGCGCGCCATCGCCGAATCTCTGGGCGGCCGACTCGAGTTGGGCGAAGCGTCAACCGGCGCCGAATTTAAATTAACGATCCCTAAAAAACTACCTTAAAACAACCGACGTTACAACGCGAGGAGGATCTCGATAGCTTATGTCCCCCAAGAAAAGCCGGTGGAACCGCGAAAAGATAGCCGCTGAAATAAAACAACTTGCAGACAAAGGCGTGCGGCTTACGGTCAAAAACGTCTCCCGCGAACACTCCGCCCTCTACAGCGCCGCGTTGCGGTACTACAGAAGCTGGGGCGACGCCGTAAAAGCTGGCGGCATCGACTACGATTCGATCAAAAAAGAAAGCCGGAGTGAGGCGGTGAAGAAAATTACGAAATGGAACCGCGCGCGGGTCCTGGAAGAGGTCAACAAGGTCCCGTTCGACAAACTTTGGTACGTCTACAAAAATAACGTCGCCCTCCATTCGGCGGCGCGCCGGGAATTCGGTTCGTGGCGCAAGGCGTTGGAGGCCGCCGGCTACGACTACGACGAGGTAAATAAAGCGGCGGGCACCCGGTATACGTCCTGGACCAGGGAAAAAATTATAAATATGATACGCGAGCTACCGCCGGACCGCCTGTCCTACGGCAACATGACCAAAGAGAACTTACTCCTTTACTCCGCGGCGTATCGCCGGTTCGGGAATTGGCAAAACGCGCTGCGGGCCGCGGGTTTGCCGGAAGAGCTCATCAAAAAGAGTTTTAAAAACCGGAAGTGGACGCCCGACCGAATAATCGACGAAATCCAAAAAAGATATCGCTCCGGTGGAAAATTGGCCAGCGGGTATATGCAACGCCACGACCCCAGCCTCTTCTCCGCAGCCTTCAGGCGCTTCGGCTCGTGGGGCGAGGCCATCGACGCCGCGGGAATCGAGTACAAGACCATCCTGCGTAACAAGGCGCACACTCGCTAGGCGGCCGTTTTGCCGATGAAAAAGCCCCGGCTCGAGCCGGGGCTTTTTTGCGCGCTGCGCTAGTTTTTCATATCGTCGTTGCGCGAGCGTTGTCGGATGAAGGCCGGGATGTCGAATTCGGAATTTAAGAGGGCGTCGTCGAAATCCATTTCTACGCCGTCGGGGGGTACGGGCGGAAGCGGCGCGGCGTGGACCATAGACGCCGGGACTTGGGCATCGCCGAAGACGCCGACTTCTTGCACTGGCGGCCCCTCGAAACCCGTCGCTATGACCGTTACGCGGAATTCCTCCAAGCCCTCTTCCACCACCGCGCCGACGATGATGTTCGCGTCGTCGTCGGCGACTTCGTTGACGATGCTCACCGCCTCGTTGATCTCGTGGAGCGACATGTCGATGCCGCCGGTTACGTTGATGAGAATCCCGCGCGCCCCTTTGATGTTCATGCCGTCGAGCAAGGGGCTGGATATTACGTTCTGCGCCGCCGCCACGGCGCGGTCCTCGCCTACGCCGACGCCGGTGCCCATTATGGCGCTCCCGCCGGCTTCCGACATTACGGCGCGGACGTCCGCGAAGTCGACGTTTATAAGGCCCGGGACCGTAATGAGGTCCGATATCCCGCGCACGGCCTGCACCAGGACGTCGTCGGCCAACCGGAAGGACTCCGTAATAGTAGTCTCGCGTGCCACGATCTTCAGGAGTTTCTCGTTGGGGACGACGATTAGCGTATCCACCCGGTCCGCCAACTCCGCCAGGCCGGTTTCGGCTATCTTGAGACGACGCGGCCCCTCGAAATGGAAAGGCCTGGTCACGACCGCTACCGTCAGCGCGCCGATCTCGCCCGCGATCTCCGCGATTAGCGGGCCCGCGCCGGTACCCGTACCGCCGCCCATCCCGGCCGTTATGAAGACCATGTCGGAACCGTCGAGGGCTCGGACCAGGGCGTCGCGGTCCTCTTCGGCGGCGAGGCGGCCTACGTCCGGTTTTCCGCCGGCCCCCAGGCCGTTGGTAAGCCGGGAACCGATCTGGATCTTTTGAAGGGCTTTCGTTTGGCGCAGTACCTGGGCGTCGGTATTGGCGACGATAAACTCCACGCCCCGGATCTTGGCGTCGATCATCCGGTTAACGGCGTTTCCGCCACCGCCGCCTATGCCCATCACCTTTATGGTGGCGAAATGTTCGTATTCCGGCGTGAACTCGAGCATTTTATTACCTCCGTTAAAAGATGTTTTCCATCCATGACTTCATTTGGGAAAAGACCTTATAGAATATAACGGCGTCGCTTTCCGCGCCGTCGTGGAACCGGCCTCCTTCCGGCAAATCGTAAAGGACCAGGCCGACGCCTGTTGCGAAGATGGGGTCGGCTACCGAATCGGATAAGCCGGTTACGCCGAGCGGAACGCCGATGCGGGTAGGCATGTTGAATATCTGCTCGCCGAGCTCGGCTATGCCTTCCATATTGGCGCAACCGCCGGTGAGCACGACGCCCGCGGCTAGGTGGTCCGCGAACCCCGATTGGTCGATTTCTCGCTTCACCAACGTGATTATCTCCTCCAACCGGGCTTGGACGATCTCGGCGATGTAGCTGCGGTCTATCATCCGCGCGCGTCGGCCGCCCACGTCGGCCACCTCGACGACGCCGTCCTCGTCCACGAGCGACGCCATCGCTAACGCGTACTTTTGCTTAATTTGCTCCGCGGCTAAGCGAGGAGTGCGCAATCCGACGGCCAGGTCACGGGTAACCTGGTCGCCGCCCACCGCCAGCACCGACGTGTGGCGAACCGAGCCCTCGTGGAAGATGGCGATGTCGGTAGTGCCGCCGCCCATGTCGACCAGGGCCACGCCGAGCTCCATCTCGTCGGGAGTAAGGACGGCGCGCGCCGACGCTAAAGGTTCCAAAACCAATCTGTTGACCTTCAGGTCCGCCCGGCTTACGCTTCGCACCAGATTCTGCGCCGAAGTTATAGCGCCGGTTATGATGTGGACGTCCGCCTCGAGCCGCGTCGCGACCATCCCGCGCGGGTCTCGGATGGCGCGCTGGTCGTCCACCGCGAATTCCCGGGGAAGGACGTGGAGGACTTCCCGGTCCACCGGCAGCGCGATAGCCTTCGCCTGCTCGATGCACCTCTCGATGTCTTTATTCGAAATCTCGCGGTCGGCGCTCGAGATGGCGACGATCCCTTTGCTGTTCATGCTCTTGATGTGGCCGCCGGCGATGCCCACGTTCACTTCGCCGACTTCGACACCGGCCATCTGCTCCGCCTCGCGAACCGCCTCCACTACCGACTGGACCGTACTCTCGATGTTCACGACCATACCGCGCTTGCTGCCCAGCGAAGGCGCGAGCCCCGTACCCAGGATTTCTACCGCCGGGCCGCCGTCCCGCTTGGCTATTACGCAGCAAACCTTGGTCGTGCCGACGTCCAGGCCGGCCACTATGTTAAACCGCTCGGTCATCCGCCGAACCACCTCCCGCGGCGCCGCCGACGCCGCTAAATCCGCCCGTCACGATAACGTCCGTGCCGAAACGGGTATCGTACGTTACTACGCCGCCGCCGTTCGCCCGCGTAGCTTCGAACACGCGCCGCAGACGCCGGGCCGCGGACTCGTCGAAATCCGGGCCGTACTTCAACTTATACCGGCCCCGGGCCAAAACGACGACCCGCGCTTCGACGTCGACATATTCCACCGCGGCGGCCCAAGCCGGGTCAACGCCGGCCAGCGCTTCCACCGTCGCCAGCGCATCCGCTACGTCGCCGCCGCTCACCTTTTTTCCGGCGACGCCGCCCGACGCGCGGAAGCGCGTACCGACGAGAATCGGAACGTCTTCGTACGCCGCCGCCGCCGGCTCGAGCACTACGCCGTCGGCCGAAATTTTGTGCAACGCGCCGTTAATGATTATCGCCGCGGCCGCCGGCCGTTCGTCGACCTCTACCCATACTTCCGCCGGCATCCGCCGCCTTATTTCCGCGCGCCGGATGCGGGGGTGTCGACAAAGCCGCTCTTCCGCCTTCTCCAAGTCCACCCAGAAAAGGTTGTCGCCGGCTTTTAAATCCGCCGCCGCCAAGACCTCGGCGGCCGTCAAATACGACGCGCCGCGAACCGTATACCTACCCAGCCGCCACGGCGCCGACGTTACGGAAGCGTAAACCAGAAACGCCGCCAGGAAAGCCGCCGCCGAGACCGCCGCGAACGCCCCCAGCCGCCTACCCGCCGTGGCCGCGGACGGCCGGCTCCGCCGCCGGCGCGCTCGCCTAACCCTCGACGTACGCGTTCCGTCCGGTACGTTAACCACGGTCAAAATCTCCCACGAGCCGGATCTCGAGCTCCAACGTTAAGCCGAATTCAGCCCGTACTTTCTCGCGGACTTCCTCGATAAGGCCGTATATGTCGGCGGCGGTCGCGCCACCCTCGTTAACGATAAAGTTAGCGTGCTTGGGCGAGACGACGGCCTCGCCCCGCGTTAGCCCCTTCAGGCCCGCCTTATCTATCAACTCCCCGGCCGAAGGGCCCTGGGGCGGGTTCTTAAAAACGGACCCCGCCGACGCCGCGCCCACGGGCTGAGTCGCGCCGCGCCGCGTTCTGTATTCCTCCGTCAGCGCGCGCACGCGCCCCGCGTCCGAACTCGTAAGACGAAACGCCACCTCGGTTACGGCGAACGGCTTCGCGACGGCCAAGTCGGCGAAGCGGTACCCGTGCTCGACGTCGGCCTCCGCCAGCCGTCGGCGCGAACCCTCGGCCGTCATCACCTCGACGTAATCGACGTAATCCCACGTCGCGGAGCCGAACGCGCCGGCGTTGGTGCAAACCGCTCCCCCCACCGTGCCGGGAACGCCCACCGCCCACTCCATCCCCGACAACCCCATTTCCACGCAACTATTCACGAGCGACGGCAACAACCGTCCGGCGCCCACGACGACCTCGCCATCGTGCGCCGATATGTGCGCCATGGTATTGCATACTTTGAGAACTACGCCGTCAAAACCCGCGTCCGCGACGAGCACGTTGCTCCCGGCGCCCAGTACGAACGTGTCCTCGCTCGAGGCGAACACCTCACGCACGTCGTCGGCCGTGGCCGGCACCACGAAATATTTCGCCGGCCCGCCCACCCGGTACGTCGTATGCCGCGCGAGCGCGACGCCCTCCGCGACCGAGCCCTCTATGCGGTCCTGCCACCGGCTCGACGAACCGCCGTCAATTGGTAAGAAAACGCAATACATCTTCCGCAACCTTCCACACGTCTCCGGCGCCGACGTGTACGATTACGTCGCCCGGCCGCATCACCGCGGCCACGCGCGCCGGGACGTCGGCCTTATCCGGTATGTGATAAACGTCGGCGTGGCCAAGATGAACCAGGCCCGCGACGATGCCTTCCTCCGAGACGCCCGCGATCGCGGCCTCCCCCGCGCCGTAAATCCCGGTAACGATGATGACGTCGGCCGCCGCCAGCGCGCCGGGGAATCTCTTCATCTGGTCACGCGTCCGCGTGTAACGGTGAGGCTGGAAGACCGCTACCAGCCGCCTTCTCGGGTAAGCCTGGCGGAGCGCGGCCAACATCGTCTCGATTTCGCGCGGATGGTGCGCGTAGTCGTGCATCACCGTTACCGAACCCTGCACCTGGCCCAACCGCTGGAATCGCATTTCGACTCCTTCGAATTCTTCCAACGCCCTTTGGACGGTATCGAAGCTGACGCCCGCCACGACGGCGAGGGCCGCGGCCGCCGCGGCGTTCAAGGCGCTGTGTTCGCCGGGAAGGTTTATCGTCAACCGGCCGAGCCGTTCGCCCTTGAACGTCAGCTCGAACGACGTTTTTAACCCTTCGCCCGTAATATCCGAGACTACGACGTCGCACCCGGGGGCCGTGCCGTACGTCAACGTCGGCTTCGAGACGCGCTCGACGATGGCGGCGATGCCCGGGTCGTCGGCGCATACCAAGTTCAGGCCGTAAAAAGGTACCTTGTTCAAAAACTCTACGAAGGCCTCCTGCAGCCGCTCGAAGGTCCCGTAATAATCCATGTGGTCCTCGTCGACGTTGGTGCATATGGCGTATATGGGCGAGAGTTTTAGGAAGGAGCCGTCGCTCTCGTCCGCCTCGGCGACGAAGTAATCCCCCTCGCCCAGCTTGGCGTGCGTCCCCGCGCTGTTCAAACGGCCGCCGACGACGAAGGTGGGCTCGAGCCCCCCCTCGGCCAAAAGCGTCGCCAATATCGACGTCGTCGTCGTCTTGCCGTGGGTGCCGCACACCGCGACCCCTTTCTTTAACCTCATCAACTCCGCCAACATTTCGGCCCGCGGGATGACGGGGACGCGGCGCCGCCGGGCCTCCGCCACCTCGGCGTTGTCGGGCGGTATCGCCGTGGAGACGACGACCACCTCGGCGTCGCCCAGGTTCTCCGCGGCGTGCCCCTCGTAGACCTTTACGCCCAACTCGCGAAGGCGGGCCGTGACGGCACTCGACTTAATATCCGAGCCGGATACGTCGAAACCGAGGTTCCGCAATATCTCGGCCAGGCCGCACATCCCGGCGCCGCCTACGCCGACGAAGTGGATCTTCTTTATAGGCCCGAAGTCCGTCACGTCTTGACACCTACAAGGGCCAACGCCTCGCGCGCGACTCGCTGCGCCGCGTCGGGCCGCCCCAGTTCGCGGCTGGCGCGCGCCATCGCCGCCCGGCGGGCGTCGTCGTTCCGGAGTTCCAAGATAAGCGCCGCCAGTTTGGCGCCGTCCAAATCCTCGTCTTCGACGACGACGGCCGCACCCTCTTGCTCTACGTACGCGGCGTTGCGTTGTTGGTGGCCGTGGGCGGCATAGGGATAGGGCACCAGGACCATCGGCCTCCCGAAGGCCAGGACCTCCGCCACGCCGCCGCCGGCGCGGCACACCACCAAATCCGCGGCCCGGTAGCAGTCGTATATCTCGTCGAAAAAGGGCCGCACGACGAGGCGCCCTCGCCAGGCCGCGGGCACCTCGAGCGCCGCGTCGTCGCCCGTCTGAACTACGAGCTGTATATCCGCGTCTACGAGTTCGTCCAACGCGGCCGCCGTCGCGTCCACGAGACGCTGCGCGCCCTGGCTGCCGCCGAACACGAAAACGGTGAACCTCTTCGCCTCGAGGCCGAGCCTGGCGCGCGCCCCCTCGACGTCGTCGGCGTCGCGGACGGCGCGTATCGCGTTGCCCGTCACGACGGCCTTTACGCCCGCGGCGAGCCAATCGCGAGACGGCTCGAACGCCACGCACGCCAAGGCCGCGACCCGCGACAACAACCTGTTCGTCAACCCCGGTATGATGTTCTGCTCCAGTATCACCGTCGGCGTCCGCCGAAGCCGCGCCGCGACGACCACCGGCGCGCTGCCGTACCCGCCGGTCCCTATCACGAGCGCGGGTTTGAGTTTACCCAACAGCCGCGCCGCCCGCGCCAAGGCCCAAGCGAACCGGAAGGGCATCAGGATGTTCCGCGGGTGGAGGCTGCGCTCGAGGCGCGGCGCCCGCAAAACGCGGTACCCGTACGGCTTCGCGGCCAGCGCCCGCTCCTCCACCGGCCGCCCGGTACCGACGAAAGTGATTTCGGCCCGAGTTACCGCCGCGGTTATCGCTTCCGCCGCGGCCAGCCCCGGGAAGAGGTGGCCGCCGGTTCCGCCGCCCGCTATAACTACCTTAATTGTCTCTTGGCTCGACGTCATCGGTCTAAACGTAATCGACGAACGTTCCGTTCAACGGCGCCGGCGGCATCTCGCGGCGGGCGTACCCGAACGCGCTGTCGACGCCGGAGCGGCGCGCGATGTTCACAAGGATGCCGACCGCGGCGAACGTAGCGACGAGCGACGTCCCGCCGTACGATATGAACGGCAACGGGATTCCGGTAGTGGGAATCAACCCGGTGACGACGCAGAGGTTCACCGCGGCGCAAAGGCCGACGATAGCGGTCAACCCCGCCGCCAGGTACCTGCCGAACACGTCGCTCGCCCGCGCCGAGACCTTGAACCCGGCCGTAACCAGAACCGCGAACGCCGCCAGCACCGCCGCGGCCCCCGCGAAGCCGAACTCCTCCCCCAGGATGGCGTAGACGAAGTCGGTATGAGATTGCGGCAAGTAGAATAATTTCTGGTTGCTCGCGCCGAGGCCTTTGCCCAACAGGCCGCCCGAGCCCAACGCGATCAAAGATTGTATGACCTGGTAACCGCGGCCCCGGGCGTAGCGCCACGGGTCGACGTACGATATGAGCCGCGATATCTGGTATTTCTGGGCCGAGATCATTATCGCCAAAAGCGGCATTACCAACGCCCCGGCGCCGACGATGTACCGGAACCGGACGCCCCCCAGAAAGAGCATTACGAAGGCCGAAGCGGCGATGAGAAAAGCCATGCTGAAATCGGGCTGCGCCGCCACCGCGGCGAATACCACGACAACGGCGCCGAGGGGAAGCCACTTCTCGTACGCGTTCTCGAGCTGGCCGCGTCGCGCGATGTACTTCGCCAATACGAAAACCGTGGCCAACTTCGCGAGCTCGGAGGGTTGCAGGTAGAACCGCCCCAATTTCAGCCACCGGTGGACCGGGGCGGCGTAACTCCCGACGCCGAAGACCAACGTCACGACCAGCAACGAAACCGCGACGATCACGGCGGGCCAGGCGAGCCGCTGCCACAAATGGTAGTCAACCAGCGCGCAAAACGCGCCGACGGCCAAAGCAACGGTCAAATTAATTAAGTGCCGCTTCAGGAAGTACATGCTGTCGCCGTCGTACTTCACGTACGCCAAGGCCGCGCTCGACGAGAACACCATCAGGACGCCCGCCGTCGCGAGCGCGAGCGACACGGCTATCAACGTAATGACGAGTGAACGCGGCATCCGCTAGCCGGCCTCCCGGCTCAACTCGGCCACGGCCTTTTTGAAGTCGTCGCCCCGTTCTTCGAAATCGCGGTATTGGTCCCACGACGTGCAGGCCGGTGAGAGAAGCACGACGTCGCCGCGCCGGGCCGACGCCGCGGCCTCGGCCACGGCCTCTTTAATGGTATCCACCCGCTCGAGGGGTACGATGCCCTCGAACGCGGCGGCCAGTTCGTCGCGCGCGGCGCCGTAGAGCACCGCCAGCCGCGCCTTTCCGCGCGCCGCCGCGGCCAGCGCCGCGAAATCGCCGCCCTTCGATTTGCCGCCCGCTATCAATACCACCGGCTCCTCGAAAGTAGCGAGTGCCGTAAGCGCGCTCGCGACGTTGGTGGCCTTGGAATCGTTCACGTAACGCACGCCCTCGATTTCGGCGACGAACTCTAAACGGTGCGGCAGGCCCTCGAATTCCCGGAGCGCTTCCGCTATCGCCGGCGCCGGCACGTCCATGGCCAACGCCGCGCAGGCCGCCGCCATCGCGTTCGACAGGTTATGGGGTCCTGGCAACCGGACGTCGCGGGTCGCCGATAACTTCCCCTGTTGCGCGCGGACGTCGTACGCCACGTCGTCGCCGGCGAGCCACACGCCGGGCCCCGGCGCCGCGCCTCGCCCGAATAACAACACCGCGGCCCGTAGTTCGTCCCGATTAGCGGAAGACGCGTCGTCGGCGTTCAACACGGCGTAATCCTCGGGGCGCTGGTTCTGAAACAGACGCCACTTCATCTTGTAGTAGGCCGCCGGCGAGCCGTGTCGGTCCAAATGGTCGGGCGCGAGGTTAAGCAAAACGGCTACGTGCGGCCTGAACGTTACCGCGTCCTCCATCTGGAACGACGAGACCTCGGCCACGACCGTCGTCGCCGGCTCGAGCTCCGCAGCCACAGCGGTGAGCGCGACGCCGATATTGCCGGCTACGACTACGTCTTCGCCGGCCCGCCGGAAGATCTCGCCCAGGAGGGCCGTCGTCGTCGACTTGCCGTTGGACCCGGTGACGGCGACGACGCGTTCCGTTACGAGGAGGCGGTACGCCAGCTCGAGCTCGCCGATGACCTCTACGCCCTTTCCCCGCGCCGCCGCAATAAGTTGCGTCTCCCACGGGACGCCCGGGCTCCGAACCAGAAGGTCCGCGCCCGTAAGGAGGTCCGGCCCTTGCTCGCCGGGGCGGAGCTCCACGCCGGCGCCGGCCAGCTCCCGGGCTTCGGCGCTCAATTCGCCGGCCGCCTTTTGGTCGCAGGCGGTCACCGCCGCGGCCACCGGCGCGAGCGCGCGGGCCGCCCCTACGCCGGAACGCCCCAACCCGACCACCAGGACGCGGCGGCCGCGGAAAACCTCCAATTTCTCCTCGTACGTACTCACCTTATCTTCAACGTCGAAAGGCCGATAACGGCGCATATCGCCGAAATCAACCAGAACCTGACCGTTATCTTGGGCTCCGCCAAACCCTTGAGCTCGTAATGGTGGTGCAAAGGCGACATCTTGAAGACCCGCCGGCCTCCGGTGGCCTTGAAGTACAACACCTGGATGATGACCGACAACGTCTCGACGACGAAGGCGCCGCCCACAATAACGAGCAACAACTCCTGCTTCATAAGAATGGCGACGGTGCCAATGCCGCCGCCCAGCGGGAGCGCCCCCGTATCGCCCATAAACACCTGGGCCGGGTAGCTGTTGAACCACAAGAAGCCCAGCAGCGCGCCCACCGTAGCCGCCATGTATACCGTGAGCTCGGCGCCGCCCGACACGTACGTCACCTGGAGGTACTGGGCGAAATTGACGTTCCCCACGACGTAGCACATCACCGCGTACGCCGCGCCGGCGAAGAGCATCGCGCCCGCGGCCAGGCCGTCGAGGCCGTCGGTCAGGTTGACGGCGTTGGTAGAGCCGACGACCGTGACCATCACCAAAAGGATATAAAAAGCGCCGAGGTTGACGGTGACGTCCTTGAGAAAAGGGAACGTGAGCCAGGTGGTCATGCCGTTGTCGAGCGGGAAGAAGTACACGAAGAGGCCGATGCCGAGCGCCAGCAACGCCTGGCCGATGAACTTCCAACGCGCGAGTAAACCCAGCGGCTTCTTGGCCACCAGTTTCAAATAGTCGTCGACGAAGCCCATCGCGCCTAAGGCTATGGTTACGACGAGAATGGCGAGGACGTACCGGCTCGTGACGTCGGCCCACAGGATGGTCGGCACGACGATGGCCGCCAATATCAGCAGGCCGCCCATAGAGGGCGTCCCCGCCTTCTGAAGGTGCCGCCGGGGCACCTCCTCGCGTATTATTTCTTCTACCATCTTCCGCTTGAGGAACCTGATGAGCGGCGGCCCCAAAAGGAAAGCTATTAAAAACGCCGTCACGGCGGCGTACGCCGAGCGGAAAGTGACGTAGCGAAAGAGGTTGAGCCACGAAATTTCGGTGTGCAGCGGATATAGTAATAGGTAGAGCAACCGTTAGCCTCCTCGGACGTCGACGCCTAACTTGTCCAAAATTTCTTCCAACCGTACGCCGCGGCTGGCCTTTACCAAGACGACGTCGCCGCGTTTCAGCCGCTCCGCCAGGAAGGCGGCCAGTTCGTCCCGGTCTCGGAAGGAGGGCGCGGCCTCGGGCGTCATCCCGCCGGCGAGGGCGCCGTCCACGATCAAACGGCCGCCGTCCCCCAGGCCCACGACGATATCGAACCCCGCCTCGGCGGCGAATTTCCCTACGTCGCGGTGGGCCCGTTCACTCGTCTCCCCCAGCTCGAGCATATCGCCCAGGACGGCGACGCGTCGCCCGTCGGCCGGCGCGGCCGCCACGAAGGCGAGGGCGACCTCCGCGGCCTGCGGCGATGAATTGTAGCAATCCACGAAGTACGTTACGCTGCGGCCGTCGACGACTACCTTGGAGCGGAGCTCCCTGCCGGCGTAAGCCGCAAGGCCGGCCGCGACGTCCTCCTCCGGTACGCCCAGTACGTACCCCACCGCCGCCGCGGCGAGAGCGTTCATGACGTTGTACCGACCAGGCAGCGGCAGCTCGACCGGCGTCCCGCCCGTTAGCTCGAAGCTCGAGCCCTGGAAGCTTTCCGCAACCAAACCATCGGCTCGCACGTTTGCGTCGGCGCTCGTACCGAACGTTACGACCTTAAGGCCGTTTACGAGCTCCGCAACCGCCGAGGCCACCAGCGGGTCGTCGGCGTTCAGTACCGCCGTTCCGCCGGGTTTGACGTAGTTAAGCAGCGTCATCTTCTCGCGGCGTACCGCGGCCACGTCGCCGAAAAATTCCAGATGGGTAGGCGCGACGTTCGTGACGACGGCCAGCGTCGGCGCCGCGGCGTCGGCCAGGGGCGCCATCTCGCCGGGCGCGCTGACCGCCAACTCGAGCACGAGCACCTCGTCGCCCTCCTCGAGCGAGAGTATCGAAAGCGGCAGGCCCACCTCGTTGTTGAAGTTGCCCGGGGCGACCCGTACGCGGTATTTTTGAGCCAACACAGCCGCTATCAAGTCTTTAGTCGTCGTCTTCCCGCACGAACCGGTTACGGCCACCACCGGCCCGCCGAACTCGTGTCGCCGGGCGCGGGCCAGAACTCGCAACGCCTCGAGCGTATCCTCGACCAGGACTTGCGGTACGGCTTCGGGCACTTCCGCGGTGACCACCGCGGCCGCGGCCCCGCGCGCCGCCGCATCCGCCACGTAGTCGGCGCCGTCGCGGTTGGCGCCGCGCAAGGCGACGAATAGGTCCCCGGCGCGGGCCGACCTGCTATCGGTACGTACGCCCGAAACGCGAACGCCGTCGTCGCCCGAGACCTCGGCGCCGAGCAAATCGGCAACCTCACGCAACGTCCAGTTTACGCTCACGACCTCACCCGGCTATCTCGGTTCCGGCCGCCGGCGACGCCTTCGTCGCGGCGGGAGAAAACCTCCGCCGCGGCAACCGGCGTTCCGCCAACGTCAACGTGCACGCACCGTTTAATTTCGCGCCCGGCGCGGGCGATTGGCCTTCTACCCACCCGCCGCCGCCGCTTAACTTAACCTCGACCCCGGAAGGCCCCAGACTCCTCATGGCCTCCCGCACCGAAAGGCCGACCACGTCCGGCATAGCGCCGGCGCCGCCGCCCAACTTCAATAAGACGACGCTGCCGGCGTCCGGAGGCGTGCCGCTATCCGCCGAGCTCCACAATACGCGTTCACCCTTACCTTCGAAACGCGCGCGGAGGCCCGCCGCCGTCAGCCGCCTTACCGCCGTGGACGCGGCGACGTCCCGGAACGTGGCGTCGGCGCGACTGCCGGCGGGCGGAGCCGCCAACGCCAACGTCCGGCCGCCCGCGGGAAGTATCCTCAACGCCGGTAAAATATCCGCGGCGACGCGGGCGCAAGCCGGCGCCGCCACCGTACCGCCGAAGACCTCGCCCCTCGGTCTCTTTACCGTAACGAATATAACGACGCGGGGGTCGTCGGCCGGGAAAATCCCCAAAAAAGAGGAATTGTATGCGCCCGGCACGTATCCCCGGCCGCTGGGAGCCGCGATTTCGGACGTTCCGGTCTTGCCGGCTATGCGGTAGCCGGGTAGCTGAGCCAACTTGCCGCCGCCCCGCTCGACGACGAGCGCCATCATCTGCCTTACCGCCGCCGCCGTCTCGGCGGAGACTACCCGCCGGTGAACCTCGGGTTTGAACCGGCGGAGCGTGCGACCGTTCTCGTCGACTACCGCCGAAACGAGCATCGGTTTGACGAGTACGCCGCCGTTGGCGAGGACGCAAGCAGCGGTAGCGATTTGTATGGGCGTTACCGAGAGCCCCTGGCCGAAGCTGGCGAACGCCCGGCCGAGCGGCCGGCTAAATTCGTCGTAACGAAGGATGCCGGGGTTCTCGGCCGGCAGCTCGACGCCGGTCCGCTCGCCGAACCCGAACTTACGCAAGTACTCGTAATAACGGCGGCCGCCCAACCTTTGGGCGATGAGGACCACGCCGATATTGCTCGAGCGTTCGATTATCTGCGACGTCGTAAGCGGCTCGGCACAGGGTTTAACGTCCGTTATCTTATATCGGCCCAAATGCAAAGCTTTAGAGCAATCGAAGATATCGCGCGTCGATACGACCCGTTCCTCCAAGGCCGCGGCCACCAGAAAAGGCTTCACGATCGACCCGGGCTCGAGGGCCGACGTGACGGCGTTGTTGCGCCAACAAGCGGGCGGGTACTCGCCGTAATCGTTGGGGTCGTACGCGGGACACGAGGCCAGCGCGAGTATTTCGCCGCTGCGGGGGTCCATCGCGACGACCGCGCCGGCTTCCGCGTTGTATCGTTCGCAGCACGCCCTCAGCTCGCGCTCCGCCACGTACTGACACCATCTATCGATGGTCAAGACACACCCCAAGCCGTTCATCGGCGGTACGAAGTTATCGGTCAGGTCGGGAAGGGTGCGTCCCGCGGCGTCGGCGCCGCCGTCGAAGTAGCCGGGCAAACCCTCGAGGTAAACGTCGAGGGTGTTTTCGGCGCCGGCGCGGGCGCCGTCGCGAGGGCCTACGTAACCCAGTACGTGGCACGCGAGCTCACCCTCGGGGTAGATCCGCCGCTCACAGGGGCGGGCGAAGACGCCGGTCAAGCCTATCGCCAACACTTCCGTCGCCTTACTCCTGGATACTTCGCGGGCCAGCCACTCGCTCTCCGAAGCGGAAGCGCACTTACGCTCGAGCTCCGCCTCGTCGGCGTCCAGAACGGGGGCGAGCACTCTCGCCACCGCCTTGCCGTCCCGGATGAGCCGCGGTATGCAATAGACGTCGTAGACCGGCCTGCTCATCGCCAGCGGGCTCATACTGCGGTCGTAGATGACGCCGCGCGCCGCGGGGAGGTAGCTCTTCCCGTATTGCTGCTTGAACGCCGCTTCGGCGTAGAAATCGTGATGCAGCACTTGAACCCACACCAAACGCACTAAAACGGCGCCGAAGACGACGACGAAGAACAAGTACAACGCGGCGAAACGTATTTTGCGGGCGGACCTCAACTCCCGTCCTCCACGATGATGACTTGGCCGGGCGCCGGCGGCTGCAACCCGAGTTTCTCGTGCGCGACTTCGTCGATCTCGGCCATCGAACGCCGCCGGTATAAGTCGGCCTTTAGCGTCACTTTCTCCTGGTACGCTTCGTCCAACTCGCGCTTAACGCGCGCCACTTCGTAATTGAGCTCGAGGATGGAGACGTATTGCCACAAATATAAAAACGCCAGCAGCAGGAGTCCGGAAATCGCGACGACGGCCCAAACGTAGAACCGCCGGCGCCGCTTAGGGCGACGCGCGACGTCGATGGTCGGGGGGCGATAACGCACCGTCGCCATATTAAACCTTCTCCGCTATGCGTAGGCGCGCGCTGCGGCTCCGCCGGTTGCGGCGCACCTCCGCCGCGGAAGGCCGCTGCGGCTTGGGCGTCACGAGCCGCAATTCGCCCACGGCGGCCGACGCCCGGAAAAACCTCTTGACGACCCGGTCCTCCAGCGAATGGTACGCGATTACGAACACGCGCGCCCCGGGCGCCGATATCCCCACCGCCATCGGCAAAGCCGCCTCGAGCGCGCCCAGCTCGTCGTTCACGAATATCCGCAAAGCCTGGAACGTCCGCGTCGCGGGGTGGATGCGGCCGCGGCGGCCGCCCGCCGCCCGGGCCACCACCTCGGCGAGGTCGCCGGCGTCTTCGAATGGAAGCCGCGCACGCCGGCTTACTATGGCGCGGGCGACGGCACGCGCACGCCGCTCCTCCCCCAGCTCGTGGATTATGTCCGCTAAATTTTTCTCGTCAAACGTGTTTACAACCTCGGCCGCGGTCAACTCCGACGGGTCGCCGTCGAAGCGCATATTGAGGGGGCCGGCCGCTTTGAAAGAAAAACCCCGGGTCTCGTCCGCGAGTTGTTCGCTCGAGAGGCCGAGGTCGAACAACACGTTGGTCACGCGGCCCGCGTACGGCGCCGCCACTTCAGCCAGCTTGACGAAAGAAACGTTGTGCAAAACCACGCGCGAACCGAAGGGAGCGAGGCACCGTCGCGCACGCGCCAACGCGTCGGCGTCGAGGTCCAGACCGACGTAGATATTATCGGGAGGTAAAACCTCCAGGAGCTTCGCGGCGTGGCCGCCGCCCCCCACCGTGGCGTCGACGCATACGCCGCCGTACCGCCGCACGGCCGCTTTAGCCACCTCCGCCGCCATCGCGGCCTGGTGGCGCGGTTCCGCGGCGCCCGCCTCGGGACTCACGGCGAGCGCGGAAATAGCGACGTCTTCCCAAACGGTAACCATGATTAGAATTTAATCCTATAGCGGGCGGCCATATCCTCGAAGGCCGCGACGGCCTCCGCCTCGTACGCCAACCAGCGGTCGACGCTCCAAAGCTCGACGCGGTTGTACATGCCGTTAACGATGGCTTCCGCGCCGAGGCCGGCGTACTCCCGCAACGGCGCCGGGACCATAACGCGCCCCTGGCGGTCCGGCTCGCAATCGGCGGCGCGGCTCAGCAACATCCTCGTTACGAGCCGGGCCTGGCGTTCCATAATGGGGAGTTCGAGGAGTTGGGGCTCGACGACCGCTTGCCAGTATTCCGCGGGGAAAAGGAACAGGCAACGCTCGAAGCCGACCGTAAGTTTGAACCGGCCGATGGCGTTGCCGGCGGCGTCGCGACGGAAGTTCGCCGGGACGCTGAGCCGGCCCTTCTCGTCGAGTGAGTGGCGGTATTGGCCGTTGAACCCGAAAGACCAACGGCCTAAGTCCACGCCTACTTCCCGTTTGTCGTCGAATTCCTGCATATAAGTTATTTCTTAAGAGAACGTTCTATAGATTTTACCACAAATCACCACAATTCACCACCACGGACATTAAATCAAACCTGGGGATAGTTGTCAAGGAAAAAATGACTTTTTTATAAAAAAAAATTCGCCGCCAAAAAGGGGCGAAATCGCCTAAAAAACGGCACTTACGTAAACGGCGGTAACGCGGCTTCGAGTTAAACCCTACGGGGCGAGGCCGGCTCGAGTAAATCCTTCGTTGACGGTGCCGAGGTCGCGTTATATAATCGGGCCTGCCATCGTTAAAGCCCTTTATATTCAAACCTTTGCTTGAGGCGGACGAAGGAGAACTTTTAATATGGAATACCGCGTTTACGACGCCGGAAGGGACCAGGCCGCCGTCCACCGCATTTGGCGAGAGGTCGGTTGGATCGAGCCCGGAGACAAAAAACAAGGCCACGGGCTGGATATCTTCATCTCCTGCGGCCGGGCGCTCGTCGCCGACGTCGCCGGCGAGGCCGAGTGTATGGTTTCGACCGCGCCCGGAGATTTGCGTTATCTCGACGAGGACCTCCCGTTCTCGTGCGTCACGGCCGTCACGACCGGCCACGTCGCCCGCAAACGGGGCCTGGCCGGAAGGCTGACCGCCGAAGCGGTCGCCGCGGACGCCGCGGCCGGCGCGCTGGTCTCCGGCCTGGGGATGTTCGAGCAGGGCTACTACGACCGGCTTGGCTTCGGCTCCGGCGGATACGGCCACTGGTTATACTTCGACCCGGCGCATCTAACGGTGGACCTAGAACCCGCCCTCCCTCGCCGCATCACGGTCGACGATTGGGAAGAGGTACATGCCAACCGCTTACAGCGAGTTCGCGCCCACGGTTCGTGCAACCTGACGCCGCCGGAGTTCACCCGGGCGGAAATGATATGGTCAAAAAACGGATTCGGCCTGGGGTACGAAAGCGGGGACGGAGGGGAACTCGGCCACCACGTATGGCTATCGGCGGAATCGGGTGAAGCCGGACCGTACTACGTACAATGGCTCGCGTACCGGGACGCCCGGCAATTTCTCGAGCTAATGGCCCTCATCAAAAGCCTGGGCGACCAGGTCCGCCTCGTAAAGATAATCGAGCCGCCCGGCATCCAATTACAAGATCTCTTGCACCGGCCTTTCCAACTCCGCAATGCGACGCGCAAATCTAAATTCGAGAATACGATGCGGGCCCTGGCCTACTGGCAGATGCGGATCCTGGATTTACCGGCGTGCCTGGCCCGAACGAAACTGCCGGGGGACGAGTTGCGTTTCAACCTGGTGCTGTCCGACCCCATCGCGGACCTTCTGCCGGCGGAGGCGCCGTGGCGCGGCGTCGCCGGCGACTACGTCGTAACGCTGGGACCCTCGTCGGGGGCGGAGGGCGGCCTAGAGCCGTCGCTTCCCACCCTTACGGCTTCGGTAAACGCGTTTACGCGGATGTGGCTGGGCGTCCGGCCCGCGACGGGCCTGGCCGTCACCGACGATCTGGCCGGGCCGCGCTCGCTCCTGGAGGCGTTGGACGCCTTACTCCGGCTCCCCGACCCCAAACCCGATTGGGATTTCTAACGTTCGCGTATCACCCGTACCCCCCACCGAACCTACTCCCCCGTTAGCAAAATAAAAGCTGACGAAAAGCCTTATTCTACGGTATAGATGTTGTTTTTTTGAACGACATAAACATAAATCGGAAATATATTTGACTTTTATAATCATATATGATATTAATAACCTAAATACGCACACCCACACCCTATAACAGAAAGGACTATATCGATGGCGAGAAGTTGGTTTTCGCTAGTAGTGGTTTCTTTATGCGCCGCGGGCGTCGCGTTCGGCGCGCTGGGCGACATATTGGGTTCCTACCGGGCGCCGGCGAATAACATCCGCGGCCTTGCCCGGTCCGGGACGTACCTGCACGTACTCATCCACCCCAACAGGGTCTACAACCTGGATCCGGGGAACGGTTCGGTACGCGGTTCGTGGACCGTGCCGTCCAGCACCAGCAACCGAGGGCTCGCATATTCCGCGACCGGCCACGTCTGGGTAGGTTCGTACAATAACGACACCGTGTACAATTGCCATTGGATAACGGGGTCCGTGTACGGTTCCTGGCACGTCAACCACGACCCTTACGGCCTCGCCCCGCAGCAGACGGGAGACGGGGGCGCGGGTACTTCCGCGATATTCGTGAGCGACAGCGCGCCGAGTTACACCTGGCGCCATAGGTTATCGGACGGAAGCGTTCTCTCATCCTTCCCTATGCCCAACTCCGACTACCGCGACATCACGTACGACCACCGGAACAACTTAATTTGGGGCGCGTACGGGCCTAACATATACGGCTATTCCGGTTCGGGCAGAGGGTCGATCGTCTCCTCGTTCGAGGCGCCGCCTTCCACTTCCTACGGCATGGCGTACTACAACTCGGAACTCTTCATCGGCTGTACCAACGGCTATATCTACCGCGTTAGTTGCCCGGCGACCGTCGGCGTCGCGCCCGCGTCGCTCGGGAAAGTCAGAGCGCTTTACCGTTAATCGGAAAATGCCTACAAAAGCCGCCCCCCGGGGCGGCTTTTCTTCACGGTTCCGCGGCACGGCCGGGCGTTTCCAGGTCGACCGAGGGGCAACCGCCGATTGACGCCGCACCGCCCGGTTGCTATAATCCCGCTCGTTATGAAGAGTAACGGCGTCGATACCGGCCGCCGCGCGCGGATTCACCGTTGGCTCTGGCTCGCGGTCGCCGCGGCGTTTTGGTTCTTCGCGGAGGGCCGCTACGTCGTCGGCGCCGCGGCTTGGCTCGCGCCGGTCTTTATGCTGCGGTGGCTACGCCGCGAACGCGTCGCCGTCGGCCTCCCCCTCGCCGTACTGGCGGCGGGCGCGGCCAATTTCTTCGCCTGGCGCGGCATAGCCGACGTAATGATGCCGGTTCACTGGTACGCCGCGCTCGCGGCCGCCGCCGCCTTCGTTTACCTGGCACCATATTTAGCCGACCGCGCCCTGGCCCCCCGGCTCCCGGGATTCGCTTCGACGCTGGTGTTTCCGGCGGCAATAGTAACGCTGGAATACGCGCTTTCGCTCGTCAGCCCGTTCCGCACCTGGAACGCCGTCGCCTACACGCAAGTGGATAACCTCCCGCTAATCCAAATCGCCTCCGTAACCGGCCTCTACGGCGTCAGCTTCGTCGTCGCCTGGTTCGGCGCCGTCGTCAACTGGGTATGGGAAAACGGCTTCGATTGGAACAGGGTAAAACGGGGCGTAATAACGTACGCGGTAATAGTGGCCGGCGTTATGCTGTTCGGCGGCGTCCGCCTCGCCGTTACCCGGGCCGACGAAACGGTACGCGTCGCCGGCATCACCGCACGGCCCTTTTTCCTGTCGGAACATCCCGAGCTGTGGGAACCGCTGCTCGCGGGCCACCCCTTCGACGACGACGAGACGGCCGCCTTCCGCACCGAAAACGCGGCTATAAACGACGACCTCTTCGCGCGGAGCCGACGAGAGGCCCGGGCGGGCGCTAAAATAGTTATATGGGGCGAAGCGGGCGCCCAACTTTTGGCCTCGGAGGAAAAAGCGCTCCTCGCCCGGGGCCGGGAGCTCGCCCGGGATGAACGTATCTACCTGGGGATGGCGCTCGCGACGCTCGAGCCGGGGACCGACAAGCCGGTCACGAATAAACTCGTACTCATCGACCCCGACGGCGCGGTCGTGTGGGATTACGTGAAATCTATTCCGGTGCCGGGGCCCGAGGCCGCCATAAGCCGACACGGCGACGGCCGCTTGCCGACGCTCGATACCGCGTACGGCCGTCTGGCCGGGGCCATTTGCTACGATATGGACTTCCCGGCGATGGTCCGCCAGGCGGGCCGCGCCGGGGCGGACATAATGCTCGTCCCGGCCCACGATTGGCGCGAGCTGGGCGACCTGCACGCCGACCTCGCCGTCTTTCGCGCCGTCGAGAACGGCTTTTCGCTCTTCCGGCCCGACAACGACGGCGTATCCGTCGCGGCCGACTACCTGGGCCGGACCGTCGCGAGAACGGATTACTTCGCCGGCGAGGACCCGGTAATAGTCGCCCATTTGCCGACGCGCGGCGTATGGACGCCCTATCCGCACATAGCCGACGTCTTCGCCTGGCTGGTCGCAGCGTTATTCGCGGTTTTAGTCGTCCAGGCATTTCGCCGAAAGCGGGAAATTCCCGAAAAATAGGCACCCCCTTTGTAGTGCCTAAAAGCTACCTCTTATCCCTATGCTGTAGTGCCCAACACGCCCTGATTTACCTGCTTTTTTAACCTAACCCAGGACCGCCTTTTTTACTAATAGCATATGAAAATTCTTATAACGGGAGCTGCCGGCAATCTGGGGTCCTTCCTGGCGCGCTATATAGGGGCGTCCGGCCACGAGCTAAATTTACTGGTCCATAGAAGGCCCGTTCCCGGCGACGTCGCCCGAATACCTGGTGCCGGCGTATTCCGCGGCGACCTGGGCCGCGCCGAGACGTTGGCCGAGCCTCTCCGAGGCGTCGACGCCGTCATACATTTCGCCGGCGTCCTCTTCAAACCTCGCCCCGAGAGGTTTTTGCCGGTAACGAACGTCCGGTACGTTCAAAACGTCGTGGACGCGGCCTTGGCCGCCGGCGTCGGTAAAATTATCCTGGTCAGCTTCCCGCACGTCGAGGGCGAATCTTCCCCTGACCACCCCGCACGCGGTACGTTGACGGGAAACCCGCCGTCCGTTCACGCGCGGACCCGGCTGGCGGCGGAGAAATATCTCTTCGCTTCTTGCGACGGGGCGGCCGCCGTTCCGGTCGTGCTCCGCCCTGGGATGATTTACGGCCGCGGCGTCCTGATGATCGAGGCGGCGAGGTGGCTCTCGAAGCGGCGTCTCCTAGCCGTGTGGCCCGAGCCGACTTGGGTTCACCTCCTCGCGCTCCCGGACTTCCTGGCCGCCGCGGCCGCGGCGATAGAAAAACCCGACGCCGCCGGCATCTACAATCTCGGCGACGACGGCCGACTTACCCTACAAGAATTCCTGGACGCCTTGGCGAAACGTTGGGGATACGCCCGGCCGCGCCGCCTCCCCCGGTGGACCTTCTACGTCGCGGCGAGTGCCGTCGAACTATTCGCGTCGGCGTTCGGGACCCGGGCGCCGCTGACGCGCGACTTCGTAAAAATAGGGATGGCGGACTATTACGGCGATACGTCGCGGATGAAGGCGGAGCTCATCCCCGCGTTGCAATACCCGACGCTCAAAGAAGGGTTCGTCCTATTGTAGGACGCGGCGGCCGGGGCGGTAGGCCGCGGGCCGTTTCCCTTTACTTGGCGCCGCAACTGAATTATAATCGCGCCGTATTTAAGCCGGTGGCCCGATTTGACTCCGGCCTCGGCGTCTACAGCTTAGTAGATTCCAGCGCCCGAGGAGGTCTTTAAATGCGCAATCGCGCCAGGCTCATGGTCACGGCCGCAGCGTCGGCCGCGCTCGCGTTTGCCGTCTTAACGTGCGGTTGTAACGGCGACGAAGACGGAACGCCGCCCGTCAACCCGGATAACGGCGGCTCCATAACCATAGACAGAATAACGTTTACCTGGAAGCCGGAAGGGAAAAACCTTAACGCGACGGTGAAAGCGCCGACGACGGGATGGGTCGCCGTAGGTTTCGACCCCGCGATCGCGATGAAGGATGCTAACCTGATAATCGGCTACGTTAAAGACGGCCAAGCGTTTATACGAGACGACTACGGTTCCACGCTCGTCAACCACAAAGCCGACGTGAACGGCGGCGGCCAAGACAACGTGACGAACAAGAGGGGGAAGGAGGAAGACGGCGTAACCGAGATAGGGTTCACGATCCCGCTCGACTCGGGCGACGAACGCGACCGCAAGCTCGTCGTAGGCCGGACGTACAAGGTCCTCTTCGCGTACGGCCCCGACGGCGCCGACAACTTTAAGAGCCAACACCATGTCCGTACGTGGACGCGTTTAAAAATTTAAAGGGCCGGTACGCTAGGAGTGGGAGCGAACCCGGTCGATAAGCGGCGTTTAATTAAACTACGTTCGAATCCTGCCTAAGAAGCGTACGTAAATTCTTTAAAGCACTGGACCGTTGACGACCGGAAAAAAATCCCTCGGTTTCTGGCCCGTCGTCGCCATCGGCGTCGGCGGGATGGTGGGCGGCGGCATCTTCGCGGTATTGGGGCTGGCGGTCCAGATGGCGGCCGGCGGGACGCCGATAGCGTTCGCGTTGGCCGGCGTTATCGCGCTCATTACGGCCTATTCCTACGCCCGGCTCGCGGTCGCGTACCCCCACGGCGCGGGGACCGTGGCGTACCTGGACCGCGCGTTCGGCCACGGGTACTTTACCGGGTCCGCGAACGTGCTGCTGTGGCTCAGCTACATCGTCACCCTCTCGCTGTACGCGTACGCCTTCGGCAGCTACGGCGCGAGCTTCTTCTCGGCCTCCGCCCAGCCCTTATTCAAACACGTTTTTATCAGCGCCGTCGTAATTTTAATGACGGCCCTGAACCTCCTCGGCGCCCAGGTTATAGGTAAGGCCGAGGTATGGATCGTCGTCTTTAAAATGGCCATCCTCTCACTCTTCGCCGTCGTAGGCCTGTGGGGCATCAACAGCGCCGGCTTCGCGCCCGCCACCTGGGCCGGTGGCCGGCAAATAGTCGCCGGCGGCATGGTCATCTTCGTCGCGTACGAGGGTTTCGAGCTCATCGCCAACGCCGCCGCCGACACCAGGGATGCCGCCCGAACCATCCCCCGCGCCCTCTTCTCCGCCGTCGGCTTCGTTATCTTTTTATACATCCTCATAGCCTTCGTAACGTTGGGCAACCTGCCCGTCGCCAAGATCGTGGCGGCCAAGGACTACGCGCTCGCCGTAGCGGCGGAGCCGTTCCTCGGTAAACCGGGCTTCGCCCTTATTGCGGTGGCGGCGCTGGCCTCCACCGCCTCCGCCATCAACGCCACGCTCTACGGCGTTACCCGTATGAGTTACGTCATCGCCAAAGACGGCGAGCTCCCGGCGGTATTGGAGAAGAAGATCTGGAAAAAACCGCTCGGGGGATTGCTAATATCGGCCGCCCTCACGCTGGCCATCGCAAACCTCTTCGACCTCTCCCGGATCGCCACCATCGGGAGCGCGGGTTTTCTAATCATCTTCGCCGCCGTCAACGCGGCCAACATCCGCTTGCGCAAATATACGCGCAGCACGACGTGGCTGCCGGCGTTGGGCATCCTCCTATGTCTGGGCGCGATGGGAGCGCTTATATGGGAGACGGCGAAGCTCGAGCCTCGCACCATCTGGGTCCTCGTCGGCCTGGTGGGCGCCGCGTTCGGCATCGAGGCCGCCTACCGTTGGGGTAAGGGCAGAACGATTAAATTGTAACGGTCTTATTAAACACTCGCCTGTAACCCCGCCCCTCTCCCCACTACCGTTGAAAATACCGCCGGAAAAAGCTATACTTAGCCGCGAGTTAAACCCGGCGTGCGGCCCGGGGCACGGGTGGGCGCCGGGGAAGGGGGCTAACGTGTTGAATATAATCGCGGCCTTGCGAGGCGCCGCGGGGGTTTCCGGCGCCGCCGTCGAGAAACAGGACAAGCCGATTTCCGTTACCCACACCCTTGGCGCGATGTTGGGTAAAATCGGCGAACTGGCCGGCGGGTACGAGTTAACCGAAACCGGTAAAGCGATATTACCAGGGTTGCTCTTTACGGCTATCGCCACGGCCGTACTCGTTTTATTGCTTCAAGGCTTCCGCAGAGTATTCCCGCTCGTCTACGCCAAACTCGAGTCCTGGCGCGACACCCGAATCCGGGCGATACAATTTCAACGCCTCGTCCTCCTCAGTTCCGACCGGGCCACCCACTTGCTCATAATCGCGGCCAAAACGGCCCGGCTCGTTTTAACCGTGACGGCGTTATTTATCTACGTCCTGCTCGCCTCCAGTTTCTTCAACGTTACGCGCGCCGCCGGGGCGAAAATCTACCACTTCATCGCCATGCCGATTTCGGCCGCCGTGCGGGCGTTCGTTTCCTACGTCCCGGAACTCCTATTCATCTGCCTCGTAATAGTCATCACCTTCTATTTTTCGAAACTCGTCAAGTTCGCGTTCGGCGCCCTCAACAGCGGGATGATAAGCCTCCGGGGGTTCCATCGGGAATGGGCCTGGCCTACTTATCAAATCGTCCGCTTCTTCATTATAATCGCCGCCGCCATAATAATACTCCCGTTCATCCCGGGTTCCGACTCGGGCGCGTTTAAAGGCATATCGGTTTTCGTCGGCCTCGTTTTCACTCTCGGTTCTACCTCGGCCGTCGCGAACGCGGTGGCCGGCGTCGTCTTGACGTATATGCGGCCCTTCAAACTCGGCGACCGCGTAAAAATCGCCGACACCGTCGGCGACGTCGTCGAAAAAACGATACTGGTAACCAGGGTTCGGACGATAAAAAACGTCGAAATTACGGTCCCGAACGCGATGGTCCTGGCAAACCACATTATCAACTTCAGCGCGGACGCCAAAGGCCGGGGGTTAATCCTCCATACCCAGGTTACCATCGGCTACGACGCGCCGTGGCGCCGGGTCCACGAAGCCCTTATCGCCGCGGCCCGGGCCACGCCTGATATCCTGGAGGAACCGGCGCCCTTCATCCTCCAAACGGCGTTGGACGACTTCTACGTCCGCTACGAACTTAACGCCTATACCAAAAAGCCCAACCTTATGGCGGGCATATACTCCGACCTCCACCAGAATATCCAGGACAAATGCAACGAGGCCGGCATCGAAATAACGTCGCCGCATTATTCCGCCCTGCGCGACGGCAACGCCGCGGCCGTCCCCCCCGACTACCTACCCCACGACTACCATTCCCCCTCGTTTAAAATAGCGCCTGGGGACGTCCTGAATAAAATAACACGGCGCCCGGAGCCGGACGGGCCGGCGTCCGACACCTAAACGCGACGCCGCCCGGGGCGGGGATACAAGAACCCCTTTCCCGAAACCGGGCGCGCGCGCGGAGCTAAGCCCGGAGGATAAACCGTGAACGACTTCTTCTCGCAGTGGACCCTTCACCCCACGGCCGAGAAAATAATTATCGTACTCGTCGGCGTCGTCGTTATCGGCATCCTCGTGCGCCTGTTGAAACGCCCCCTCACCGGCCACATCGACGATAAGGATACCCGGTACCGCGTTCGCAAGTTCGTGACGTTCGCCGGGTACGGCGCCGCCGTGATACTCGTCGCCGCGGTTTTCAACGACCGCCTCGGCGGCATGGCCGTCGTCCTCGGCGTAGCGGGTGCCGGCGTCGCCTTCGCGCTGCAAGAGGTCATCACCAGCGTGGCGGGATGGCTCGCCGTCTCGTTCGGCGGGTTCTATAAAACCGGAGACCGCATCCAGCTGGGCGGCATCAAGGGCGACGTTATAGACATCGGGATATTGCGAACCACCTTAATGGAGATTGGCGATTGGATTTCGGGGGACCAATACAGCGGCCGCGTCGTGCGCATCGCCAACAGCTTCGTCTTCAAGGAACCGGTATTCAATTACTCCGGCGACTTTCCCTTTCTATGGGACGAGGTAAAAATCCCCGTTAAATACGGCTCCGACCATAAACTGGCCCGGGAGATACTGGAGCGGGTAGCCGCCGACGTAAGCGGCGAATTCGTACCGGGCGCGCGGACGGCCTGGCGTGGCGTGGTCCGGAAATACCTGGTGGAGGACGCCCGCGTCGAACCGATGGTCATGATGACCGCTAACGACAATTGGCTCGAGTTCTACCTCCGTTACGTCGTGGACTTCAAGAAGCGCCGGACCGTTAAGACCGAACTTTTCGAACGCATCCTCGACGAGTTCGCGGCGACGGAAGGCCGCGTCGCCGTCGCGTCCACGACGCTGCAGCTAGTGGATATACCCCCGCTCAACGTTAACGTCGGGCAAAAAGCGGGACGGCGAAAGACGTAACCGAAACGGCCGCCGGCGGCGAGGGTGGTCCGTGGCAAAGAAAAACCCTTGCATAGGAGAGCTCGACGACGATGAAAAACAAAACTACCGTTCGTTGCGAATTGAGCGAACGGGACGTGCCCCCGCGAGACGCCGTCCCGGCGGATACGATTCCCGACGGCGTTGCGGACTTAATCTTACGGGAGTACCCCGCATGGAAACGCGGCGGATATATATGTCGTGACGTCCTGGCCCGCTACCGCACGGCGTACGTCCGCGACGTACTCGGCGTCGAAAGGGGCGAACTCTCGGCGTTGGACCAGGAAGTAGTCCGAAGCTTGGCCGAACAGGAATTATTAACCGAAAACCTCAACGCCGCTTTCGAAAGCAGGTTGACGTTTGGAAAGCGCGCCGCCGACCGCGTCGCCAACTACGCCGGGAGCTGGCGTTTTATTTCCGCTTTCGCCGGCGTGTTAATCTTATGGATTATCGCCAATTCGCTGTACCTCGTGTGGCGACCGTTCGACCCGTACCCGTTTATCCTCCTCAACCTCATTCTATCCTGCCTGGCCGCGATCCAGGCTCCCATCATTATGATGAGTCAAAACCGCCTCGAGGCCAAAGACCGGTTGCGGGCCGAATACGACTACAAGGTGAACCTCAAGGCCGAACTCGAGATCCGCAACCTCCACGAGAAAGTCGACCATCTCGTAAAACGCCAGTGGGAACGCCTCCTGGAAATCCAGCAGATCCAGATCGACCTTATGGATGAGCTGACGCGAAAAGCGCCGCCGAAACCCGGCGCCCGGCGCCGCCGGAAAACGCCGCCGCGTAAACCTTAACGGCAATACCTATAACAGTCGATAAAAAAGGCCTACCGGCCGCCAAGGGTATGAAACGTCACGGCACCAGCCCGGGTAAAAAAACCCGGCCGCGAGGCCGGGTCTTTAAAAGACATCTAAGGAAGCTATCGGAAGAGCGCCTTAACGCGTCCCAACGACGAGGGAGCCACTGCGACGCCGGCGTAGTCCTTGACCTCCACTTCGTAGACGCTATGGCCGCCGGATTTTATCCCGATGAACAACGATTCGTTCCCGCCGACGGCGTCGACGCGTCCTAAGCTAAGGCCCGTGATAAAGTTTACGGGCGGCTTCGTAAGGTGGATCTTATCCTCAAGCGTTCCTTCCATATCGAAGACGTATATATCGTAAAAGGGGTACATCCTCAAGAGGAATACGCGTCCCCAGCCTACCGCCAACCCCTCGTTGGCCTCTCCTACCGTCGCGAACACCTTCCACGAACTGCCGTCGTAACGAGCGACGCGGGCGTCGTCGGTACCGCCGTCCAGCGTGCGCACGTTGCTTGAGATGTATACGTCGTTCGTCTTCCCATCCACGGCGCAGCCGGCGGTGTAGCTCGGCTTACTGAAATAATCCGGAAGGCTCCCCTTGAGCGAACCGTCCCGCGGGTCTATAATTTTAGTATACGGCGAATAGTCGACGTCGTCGTTGACGACGAGGCATTTGACGCCGCCGTGTTCGTAGCCGTAGCCGATATCGAAGCAGCTCCCGACCGTCGGCGCCATCGCCGCCCACGGTTTAACCAGCTGGTGAGTCTCCGGGTCGAATTTGCAATACTTGCATTGGCGAGTAGTACCGGTAACCGGCCCCGCAGCCCAGATCTTGCCGTCTTCCGGGTCGTACGCCAGGCCGCCGACGACTATATTCTCGGTCGCCGGGATCTCGCCCCACCAAATGGTATCGCCGGGTGCGGCGAAGGCCGAGGCGACCATAGCTACGGCCGCGGCGCATACGTAGATAACCACCTTCATCTTCGTTCCCTCCTTTCTTATGCGGAATAGTAAAACAACTTTCCCCGTACGTCAACAGTTTCGAGCGGGCGTATTTCCTGCTATAGAAGACCCGGCCGCGGCCGCGTTTACTTTTTACCCTAGGCGTACCCTACGGCTACCCCTCCGTCTTGAGCACCGCCAGGAACGCCTCCTGCGGGACGGCGACGTTGCCCACCTGCTTCATCCGCTTCTTGCCGGCCTTCTGCTTTTCCAACAATTTCCGCTTCCGCGTAACGTCGCCGCCGTAGCACTTGGCGGTGACGTTCTTGC
>DATKVX010000067.1 GCA_035529855.1 bacterium | reverse complement strand
CTCGCCGAAGCGAGTTATCTCCCCCGCGAAGGCCGCGCCCAAGCTGACGGCGACGAGCGCCGCAGACAGCGAGAGCGTTTTAAAGATTTCCCGGGAGGCCCGGCGCAGGTAGAGGAAGCCGGGCATCATACCCCGCCGAGGCGGCCGTTGCCGGTGCCCTGCGTGCCGTAGTATCCTCATAATTTACGCTTCCCCCAGGTACGCCTTGCGGACGCCGTCGTTCGCGCGCAGGTTGGCGCTGGTGTCGGCCAGCACGACGCTCCCCGTCTCCATAACGTACCCGCGGGAGGAGACCTCGAGCGCCATGGCCGCGTTCTGCTCCACCAGGAAGATCGTTATCCCCTCGGCG
This sequence comes from bacterium, assembly GCA_035529855.1. Lineage (NCBI taxonomy): Bacteria > bacterium. Next base: position 24,231 of record DATKVX010000067.1, on the reverse strand, counting down.
TTGACGCGTCGTACGGTCTCGAATATGGTCTCGACGTACTGCGGCGCCAGCCCCAGCGAGGGCTCGTCCAGCAGCAGCAGCCGCGGCGACGCCATGAGCGCCCGGGCGATGGCCAACATCTGCTGTTCGCCGCCGGAGAGGGTCCCGCCGCGCTGGCCGCGCCGCTCCGCCAGGACGGGGAAGAGCTCGAAGACGTGCTGAATGCGCCGCCGGCCGTCGCCCCCGCCCCGGGCGAAGGCGCCCATTTCCAAATTCTCGGCCACCGACATCCGCGGGAATATCCGGCGTCCCTCCGGCACCTGGACGATGCCCCGGGCGACGACCTTGTCCGGGTGGAGCGCGGTGATGTCGTCGCCGTCGAAGAACTTGCGGCCGGCCTTCGGCTTCAGGATGCCCGATATCGTCATGAGCGTCGTCGACTTGCCGGCGCCGTTGGCGCCGATGAGGCACACCACCTCGCCCTCGCCGACCTCGAGCGTGACGCGGCGCAGCGCTTCGATGGGGCCGTACGAGACGCTCACGCCCTCCAGTTTAAAGAACGGTCCGTCGTTCACGTTTGCCGCTCCTCGGCGGCGCGTTTGAATTCGTCGACCAGCGCGACCAGCCGCTCCGCCCGTTCGCAATTGGCGCACGTGGTGCCGCGCGTGGCCTCTATTTTGACGCCCGGGCCGGAGGCGGTTACCCAGCCGCGCATCCCGCCGCCCATCCGTATCCCCGTCCCGCCGAAGCGCCACCACTTTATTTGGGCCGGCTCTATCGAGACGATTTCCCCGACGGCTATTTTCTTACGTACGACGCCGTATCGGAGGACCACGTGCCGGCCGTCGAAGGCAACGACGAGGCGGCTGAAATTGACCGCTGCGGCCACCAGGATAAGCACTATGGCCGACCCCATAGCGTACGAAAAGTACCTGCCGCTCCCTTCGCCTGGAGCAGCGGCCATTAAGATTAAGACGACGGCCGCCAGCGCCGGCGGTATCAAGGCGTTCATTTTCGAAAAGACCGAGCTCCGGAACAGGGCCGTCGTCGCCATCGGTCCGCTGTCGCTTCCTTTTTTCATTCCGAGACGAACTTCTCTCCCACGGGAATTAGATACAACGGCAGATAGTCGTCTCCCAATCCCAAAACGTCGAGCACGTCGCCGTCGCGGAAGGCGCCGAGCGGACAGGCGCCCAACCCCAGCGCCTCCGCCGTCAGTAATATGTTCTGGCCAACGTGGCCTGCCTCGAGCATGCAGTAGCGCTCGGCCCGGTCGCCGTACTTGGCGGCGGTTACGGCCGGCTTCGCGACGACCACGATTATCCCGGGCGCCCGTTTGAGCGGCGCCTGGTCCAAACCCGCCCGGGCGAGGTCGCGGCGGACGTCGCCGTCCACCACCTTCGCCAGGCCGTGGCGACGCGTATCGTAGCGCCACAGCGCGACGTCGTCGGCGTAGTAGAGGGTCATCGGGTAGAGCGCGCCCGCCGACGGGGCGGTACGCAGACCTCGAGCCGAAGTTATGCCCTGGCCCGCCCAAAGCAAATACGCTACCTCCTCCGCCGTCAACTTGCGGTCGCCGTAGGTGCGCGTTGAGCGCCGCGCGGCCAGGACCTCGAGCAGCGGCTCTCCGCCCTCGCACGAGACCGCCGGCAGCTCGCGGAAGTCGGCGGTCCCCGGATTGGCTTCCTTCTCGGCGGCGGCCGGGGGACAAGTTTCTTCCGGCTTCTCCTCGGCCTTGCCGCCGCAGCCGGCGCTAAGTATCAACGCCGCCGTCGCCGTCAACAATAACCCCCGCATGTCAGTGAACCTCCTTGCTCGCCTTCGTCCCCAGGTACGCTTCGATGACGCGCGGGTCGTTCTGGACCTCTTCCGGGCGGCCGGCGGCGATGGCCTCGCCGTGGTCCAGTACGACGACGCGGTCGCATACGTTCATGACGAGCTTCACGTCGTGTTCGATTAAAAATACCGTAACGCCGGTGTCGCGTATCTCGCGTATGAGCTCTAAAAGTTCGTTCTTCTCGGTGGGATTAAGGCCGGCGGCGGGCTCGTCGAGCAGGAGCAGTTTGGGTTTCGAAACCAGCGCCCGGGCGATCTCGAGTCGCCGTTGTAGGCCGTAGGGGAGCGAGGCCGCCTTCCACTCCTCCTTCCCCTCCAGCGCGACGAACTTGACGGCGGCGAGCGCCGCCTCCCGCACGCGGCCCTCGTCGCGGCGGTAGCGCGGCGTAAGGAACACCGCGTCCGCCACGCCCACGCGCGACATGCGATGGCCGCCCACCTCGACGTTCTCCAGGCTCGTCATCTCGTCGAAGAGGTTGATGCTCTGGAAAGTGCGGTAGAGGCCGCGGCCCGCGATCTGGTCCGGGCGGACGCTTCCCTTGGGCGCGAACGCGACGCCCACCACGGTGAAGGCCAGCGCGACGGCCAGCGACGCGGCGCCCGCGCCCGCCGGCGTGAACAGGTACCGTTCGCCGAAGACGAAGGCCACGACCGTGCATACCAACGCGGCGACGGAGAAGAACGGCAGCCACCGCGCGCGCCTCTTGGCGCGGGCGATGACCTTGCCCCGGTAGCGTACGTCGCCGGCGGTGGGCGGATAAATCCCCGTGATGGCGTTGAAGAGCGTCGTTTTGCCGGCGCCGTTGGGGCCTATAAGGCCGACGATCTCGCCCTCGGCGATGGCGAGGCTCACGTCCTTTAGGGCGGCGAGGCCGCCGAAGTTCTTGCTCAACTTCTCGATTCGTAGAAGCTCGGCCATTTACTCGGGTAGTTTTATCAACTCGGTCCTTATAGGGCGGCCTGAATATTTCACCGGGTCGACGGCGAAGTACTTGAAGACGGCCCGGGCGACGTCCATAACGTCGTCGCAGCGCCGGGCGAATTCGTCGTGGCCGGCGCCGGCGGCCAGCAGCGGGACCGGGTTCCTGGTGTGCGAGCGCGTCGACAGGTCTTCGACGTTGCCGTGGTCGCTTGTGAGTATCAACAGGTGGCGCCCCAGGTCGTAATAATTTAGCACGGCGCCCAGCGCGGCGTCAACATCTTCCAGGTAGCGGACCGCGCGCCCCATGTTTTGGCGGTGGCCGGCGAAGTCGGTGAGGAAGTATTCGTAGAGGGTGAAGTCGTGGGCGAGGGCGATGCGGGCGAGCGCCTCGCCGGCTCGAGCCGGCGTCATCAGCTGCACGTCGTCGCCGCGCCGCCGCGCGTACCGCCCCGTCAGGTCGAAGTAGACCGCGTCGCCGCGGTTGAACATCGCCGTATCGCGGAAGCAACCCTCGCCGTAGTACGCCATGGCCGACGTGCACGACATCGGCGCCTCGCCGGCGACGTAGCGCGGGATGGCGGCGGTGGCGTAGGCGTTGGCGAAGGTGGCCTTCAGGCCCGCGCGGCACAGTACCGGGATAAGGCCGTGTTTGTACAGTACGCTTTTGAGGAGGCGGTTGGGCCGGCCTTCCTTGTGCCGGCCTATGAGCTTGGCCGCGTTTACGCCGGTGAAGAGCGCCGTCTGGCCCGTGGCGGACTGCGGTAGGCCCGGTACGCCCAGCGTGGCGTCGAGGGGCACGAGCGTCGCCCGGGCGCCGTGCACGCCCTCGCGCCAGCGTTGCATGTCTATCGGGCCGACTAAGCTCTCGAGGTGGGGCAGCCGCGCGACGAGCAGCGGGTTGACCTCCGCGTCCGCCGGCCCGACGCCCACGCCGTCGACGAAGAGGAATAAAACCTTTTTATCGGCTTCTCGCGGGGAACTCATTAAGGTTGGGTCTTCCCGTACCGTAATACTATTCGATTCACCCCGTCCGCTTCTTGATGTGGCGCCAGATGACGCGGTCGAGGACGCGCGCCGGCGTCAGCGCCACCTTCCGCCCGGGCGGCAGTTTCTCGTTGGCGGCGTCGTCGATGCGCCGCGCGAGCGCGTTCAGGACGTTGAGGTTGATAAGGCCGTCGTCGCGGATTTCCTTCAGCAGGCGGACCGCGGTCTCGACGTTGCGCGCCTTCTTGCTGGTATGGTAGATGTAGCTGTAGAACGTGTAGACGTAACGGTCCAGTATCGGCACCAGCGCCGGCCTCTTGAGGTGCAATATCTTCGACGCTACCGCCACGTCGACCCCCTTTATATCGGCCAGCGACGTTATCAGCTCGCGCAGCGGGCCGTCGACGACCCCGAGTATCTCGCCCTCGTCCATTGAGAACAGGTCCGCCCGGAATTCTATTTTATGGAGCGCGTTGGCGATGGCTTTCTTGCTTTTTATGGCCCGCCGTATTTCGGCCGGCTTCACGGCGCGTATCCTCGCGATGCGGAGCGCGGCGTCGACGTCGGCCGTCGTTATCTCGTCGCTGGGGTTGACGTGGGGGTCGTACTCGAGGATGTCGCGGCCGTAATCGGCCTCCCCCGCCTCTATCTCCGCGATCATCTTGTCTTCGTCGACGTAGATTTCGCGGCCGTCCGTGAATTCCAACTTCGCCATAGATATCCCCCTTTTAGCCGCGCGGCTTCAGGCCGGCGGTTCCGTATCCTTTAACATCTTCTCGAACGTCGCGGCGTCGACGACTTTGACGCCCAACCTCTCGGCCTTCGCGAGCTTGGAGCCCGGGTTCCCGCCGGCGACGAGGTACGACGTCTTCGACGAGACGCCGTCGGTCGCCTTGCCGCCCCGCGCCGCGATCGCTTCGTGAGCCTCCTCGCGGCTCATCGTCGGCAGCGTCCCCGTTACCACGAACGTCAGGCCGGCCCAGGGCCCCGTCGGCTCCTCGAGCCGTTCCTCCTCCAGTTTGACGCCGGCGCGCTTCAATTTGTTTATTATATCGCGGACTTCGGGCCGGCGGAAGAACTCCACCACGCTGCGCGCGACGACTTCGCCCACGCCCTTTATGGCCTCCAGCTCCTCCTCTTCGGCGGCCGTCAAGCGGTCGACGGAGCCGAAGTGGCGCGAGGTGAGCTTCGCGGTCTCGAAGCCGACGTTGGGGATGCCCAGGCCGAAGAGGACGCGCGTCAGCCCCCGGCCCTTGGAGCCCTCGACGGCCGCGAGCAGGTTCTTCTCCGAGAGGTCGCCGAAGCCCTCCAGCGCCGCCAGCTTCCCCGGCTCGAGGAAGTACAGGTCGCCCGGGTCGCGCACGCCCAACTTGTCGTATAGGACCGCGGCCACCTTTTCGCCCAACCCCTCGATGTCCATCGCGCCGCGCGAGCCCCAGAGCTCCAGGCGGCCGCGCGCCTGAACCGGGCAGTCCCAATTGCGGCAGAAGAGGCCCACGACGCCCTCTTCCTTCGTGAGCGGCGTCCCGCAGGCCGGGCACTTGGCCGGGACCGGCGTCGGCCTGGAGCCTTTGGGCCGTAGTTGATACTCCACCTCGGCGACGTAGGGGATGATGTCGCCCGCCTTCTCGACGTTCACGGTATCGCCGGCGCGCACGTCAAGCTCGGCCACGCGCTCGGGGTTGAAGAGGCCGGCGCGTTTGACGGTCGTCCCGGCCAACAAGACCGGCTCGAGGTCCGCCACCGGCGTGATGGTCCCGGCGCGCCCTACGGACCACTCGATGCCGTTCACCTTCGTCGCCGCGCGCTCGGCCTTGAATTTATACGCGATGGCCCAGCGCGGCGCCTTGGCCGTCGTGCCCAGCTTCTCGTGGGCCGCGAGCGATTCCACCTTGAGGACGATGCCGTCGATGTTGAAGGGGAGGTCGCCGCGCTCGGCCTCCACGTCGCGGTGGAACTTGAATACCTCGTCCAGGTTCGCGCAGCGGCGGCGGTTGGGGTTGACGCGGAAGCCCCACCGCGCCAGGTGCTCGAGCGCCTCGTACTGCGTCGGGACGTCGGCCTCCTCGGTGATGACGTAGTAGAGCCAGGCGCGGAGCGGCCTCCTGTCGACCTCGCCCGGCTCGAGGAGTTTGAGGCTGCCGGCGGTGGCGTTGCGGGGGTTGGCGAAGAGCGTTAGGCCGTCGCGTTCGCGGCGGCGGTTGAGCTCGGCCAAACCCTCGCGCGTCATGTACGCCTCGCCGCGGACTTCCAGCCGCCCGGGCGGCGGCTCGTTGAGGCGGAGCGGGACGTCGTGGATGGTCCTGAGGTTGGCGGTGATGTCGTCGCCGGTGAAGCCGTCGCCGCGGGTGGACCCGCGCACCAGGGCGCCGTCCTCGTACTCGAGGGCGATGGCGACGCCGTCTATCTTGGCCTCGCACACGTACGCCGCGTCGTCGCCGTCCAGGCCCTTGCGGACGCGCTCGTCCCACTCCCGCACCTCATCCTCGCTGTAGGTATTGTCGAGCGAGAGCATGGGCGGCTCGTGCCGCACCTTGGCGAAGCCCTCCGCCGGCGCGCCGCCCACGCGCTGCGTCGGCGAGTCGGGCGTAACCAGCTCCGGGTGCTTCTCCTCCAACTCGCGCAGCCGCCGGTAGAGCCGGTCGTACTCGTAGTCCGATATCTCCGGCTCGCCCTTGACGTAATACAGGTAGTCGTGGCGCCGGACCTGGTCGCGCAGGCGCTCGAGCTCGGCCTGTACGTCGTTGACGTCTTCGGTCATAACATATCCTCTTCAGGCCGCGAATATTAGCACGGCGGCCCGGCTGGGGCAATATTTTACCAAAAAAACCGGCCTCGCGCCTTGACGCGGCGGTTTTTTCGTCTATAATTTAAGGGATAAGGCGATTTAAGGCCGGCTCAAACTCCGCCCGGGAGGCGCCGTTGTATGGACGACAACTTATGGGACTGGGTCGTAGACGAAGCCGAGAAGGGTTTGCACGCGTACCGGAAGGAGGGGGACCTCCCCTCCGGCCAGGCCTCGAGCTGGACGCTTAGCACGCTGGCGGCGGCGCGATTGGTCCAGGCGGTGGAGGAGTTCCGCAAGACCTCCTCGGACCTCTCCAACCGCCTCATCCTCATCACGCTGCTCCTGTTCGTAATAGGATTGTGTCAGGGCGCGTTCCTGATGGTGACGCTGATCACGCCGTACGTGACGAAGTGAGGGTGTATTTCGTTAAGAGTAATAAAACCCCGGCCTAAGGCCGGGGTTATTTTTACGCACACTTCACCCCCTCGCTCGCGGTACCTGCGGGCCTTCCGCGAACGTGGGGGAGGGCGTGGTGCCCTCGAGCCGCCGCAGGCCTGGCGGCCTTCCTAGCGCCGGATGCCGAGCGCCCGGATTACGTTCCGGTAACGCTCGATATCCTTGTTCTTGAGGTAATCGAGTACCCGGCGCCGCCGGCCTACCAGGAGCAGTAGTCCCCGTCGGCTGTGCTTATCCTTGGGGTGGCTCCGCAGGTGGTCGGTGAGGTGGTTGATGCGCTCGGTGTAGAGGGCGATCTGCACCTCCGCCGAGCCGGTATCGCGCTCGTGCTTGCGATGCCGCTCGATTACGGCCTGCTTGTTTTCTTTCGTGACGGGCATGATTTTATAATCCGTGACGGCCGCGCCCGGGGGCGCGACCCTGTTAATGGCTGAATAGTATCCGGCGCGCTTTCTTCTCGTCCTCCACCAGTTGCTCGCGCAGCGCCGCGGCGTCGTCGAACTTCTGCTCGTCGCGCAGCCGCGAGACGAACTGCACGCGGACGCGCCGCCGCAGGATGTCGCGGGCGAAGTCGAAGATGTGGACCTCGAGCTGGGGCTCGGCCGCGGCCTCCTCCTCGAACGTGGGCCGGAAGCCGAGGTTCAGGAACGCGCCGAAGGGCCCCTCCGCGACGTGGCCTTCCTCGTCCATGATATTGCCCAGCGCGGCGTACACGCCGGGCGCCGGCAGCATCTTGGCGTCGAGCTTGACGTTGGCCGTGGGATACCCGAGCTCGCTCGCGCCGACGCCGGACCCTTTCTCCACCATACCGCGGAGCTGGTAGCGGTAGCCTAAATATTTGTTGGCCTCGGCCACGTCGCCTATCCGCAACTTGCGCCGGACCAGCGTGCTGGAGACGATCATGCCGTCCACGGCGAAGGGCGGCGCGGCGTGGGTCTCGAAGCTGTACTTCTTGCCCAGCAGGCTCAGGAGGCTGATGTCGCCGCGGCCGTCGTGGCCGAAGTGGTGGTCGTAGCCCACGCATACCCCCCGGGCGTGCAGCGCGCCCACCAGCACCTCCTCCACGAACTGGTCCGCGGCCATCCGCCGCAGCTCGTCGTCGAAGGGGAGGGCCAGCGCCGCGTCGGCGCCGGCCGCGGCCAGAAGCTCCAGCCGCTCGTCGGCGTAGTTCAGCCGCTGCGACGCCGCTGAGCTGTTTTTATTCTCGTCCGGTTCGCCGAACGTCACGACCACCGCGGCGCCTCGGCCGGCTTGCGCCATCTCTTTCAGCTCCCGCAGCAGCGCCTGGTGGCCGAGGTGAACGCCGTCGAAGGTGCCGACCGTAACGTACGGCGCGGGCGCCGGGTCGGCCGAAATTTCTTTAAGCGAACGCCAAATTTTCATAACGTCAACGCCTCGCAAGTGGGTGGTAAATTAGCACTTCGGGCCGCCGTTGTCAAGTGATATCGCGTAGAAAACGGATATCGGGTTGACGCGGCCCGTTGCGGGTGCTATAGTATAAGGATAAGAGAGGATACTTGACGGGTTCCCAAAGGTTACCGCTATATCGGCGCACGTCGTTCGGTGAAAGCACTATTTTTATTTGAGCAGGGACGCCGGGTTTCGCGCCGATAGCCAACGTTACAGGAGGTCTAAGTATGAGGTACTCCGCAATCGTGTTAATAGCTGCTCTGGCCGTTTGCGCCGGTGCAGCGGTAGCTACGAGCTACAACCTCTGCCGGGAGGACCACACGCCTCCGGCGTACCAACCCCCGCTCGACGACAAGATCGGCGAAGTCGCCGGGTTTCAAGTGTTGGGGATGTTCTTGTCGCTCGGCGGCTTCGATTGCCCCCAAGACACTATGAGCCAGATCCAGCAGATGAACGCTGGATACGAAGCTGACGAATACATGCCGCGGTACGAAGAGGCCGCCGCCATCCACGATTGGCTCGACGCTACCCACGACGTATATAGCGAAGGGGAAGTGCCGCGCGATTGCCCCGTATGCGGCTTCCCGCATGACGCCGACGAGTTCCGTACCCTCGTAATGGAAAAATTAGCCCGGCGTAACGAAATATCCTCAGAAATAGACGCCGTCTGGGCGGGCTACGCCCTTGACGCGTGGGAGATGGTCCCCGAAGCGAGCCGGGAGGCGTTTTTAGACTGGAGCAACTCACAGAGCGGCGAGTAGCTTATCGCCCAGGTAGCGACCTGCTGGCGGACGGGGTGTCAGGACCCTTCGGGGGCGCGTTTTAGGTAAAAAGGCCGACGTAAAAGCGCAGATGCCCGGCCCTTAAGCCTGACGCGCCGACCGGGGGATCGAACCTAAAGGCGTTCCGGCCCGTTAATTTTGTTGACATTATCGAAGGCCTATGTTATCCTATTAGAGAAATAGGCAAAGGGTATTATATACGTAGTTAGATTTAACGGCTTTAGCCCAACCGGCGGAAGCGCTTTTTAACGTAAATTAGGGAAGGAGACGTGCTTAGTAATGGCCTCGGAAAGCGAATATACCGTTTTAGGCGTAAAATTCGACGATAAATCAGGTTGGCCGGTCATAGTATTAAAGGCCCCCGGAAACGGTACGGCCTTCGGAATATGCATATCCACGCTCAACGTATATCCGGCGGTAGTGGCAACGGAACCGGAGAAATGGCCCGATTGCGCCGGGAGGCCGGTAACGCAGGATTTCACCTTGGCCTTGGCCCGAGCGGGCGGCCTACGAATTGAACGGTTGGTCATCGACCGTTTAACGGAGGAGGGGATATTTACCGCGGCCGTCGAGGTACGTTCGCCCGAGGGCCGAACCGCGCGGCTGGACGCTCGCCCTTCCGACGCCATACCCGTCGCGCTCGGCGCCGGCGCCCCGATATTAGTCGCGGACGACGTAGTCGCGAAGGTAAAATCCTATCCCCTTGAAGAATTGCCTTATCGCGACATAAAACCCGAGGACGTCCCCGGGCTATAAACAAGGCCGTTCCCGTACAGATACCCGCGCCGCTAAGCCGGCGCGGTTTTTTCGCCGCCGCCTGCGGTGCGAATTCCTTGACACCGAATGTCGGCCTTGGTATATTCCTAATAAGGCCATGACCGGCGATACTCCGCGCCCCCGGGCCGTCGTTTCCGTCGTCGCCGAGCCGGACCGCTACGGCGCGGTAAAGGGGGCGTTGTCGGCGCTCGGGCCCGACTTGCCGGCGAGGCTGGCGGCCGCGAAAAAAGTTTTAATCAAACCCAACTTCGTCTCGTGCCGGCACCCGGCGTCGGCGACGCACGTGGACGCCTCGCGCGCCGTACTCGAGTATATAATGCCCCACGTCCGGGGCGAGGTCGTAATCGCGGAGGGGCCGGCCCTCGGCGAGGCGGACGAGGGCTTCGACGCGTACGGCTACCGCGCGCTGGCCGCAGAGTTCGGCGCGACGCTGGTCGACCTCAACGCCGCGGCGACGACGACGCTCGAGGTATTCGACGAGGAGTTCAGGCCGTTGGCGGTGCGCGTGGCGAGGCCGGTTCTCGAGAGCGATTTCCGGATAGCCGTCGGCCCGCCCAAGACCCACGACGCAGTCATAGTTACCCTGTCCATAAAGAACATGGTTATGGGGGCCGTCGTACGGACCGGGGAGGCGATGGCGGACGGCGACGACAAGTGGGCGATGCACCAGGACTACGCGGCGATGAACGTAAACCTGTTCTTGGTGGCGCGCGAGGTCTGGCCTCACCTGGGCGTCGTGGACGGCCACGTCGCGATGGAGGGGGACGGCCCGATATACGGCACGCCGGTGCCGTGGGGGTTCGCCGCGGCGTCGCTCGACGCGTTGGCGCTCGATTACGTCGCGTGCAAGATGATGGGCGTCGAGCCGTCCCGAGTGGGGTACTTGTATTACGCCGCTCGAGCCGGCCTGGGCGCGTTTGCCGAGGGAGATATCGAGACCGCGGGGGGTGGCGACCCGGCCGCGTTGACCCGTACGTTGAAGTTACATTCCACCGCCCGGGCGCAACTCGAGTGGCGCGTAGGCGAGGAGCAACTCGCGAGACTGGCCGTACTGTGACGGCCGGCGGAGGTACCGATGAAAATAACGCCCCAGGACATCCACGCTCAGGAGTTCCGGCGTAGCCTTCGCGGTTACGACATGGACGAGGTGGACGCCTTCCTGGCCCAGGTAGCCGACGAGCTGGAAACGCGCGTCCAAGAGAACCTGCAGTTCAAGGACCGGACAAAGGTCCTGGAGGAGCGCGTAGCCGAGTACCAGAGATTGGACGAGCGGCTGAAGGAGACGCTGGTCACGGCCCAGGAGATGAAGGAAGAGATAGCGAAGGCGTCGCAGTATAAGGTGGAGGCCGCGGCGGCGCAGGCCCGGGCCGAGGCGCAGCGCATCGTCGCCGACGCCCATAAAAAACTGATATGGATACAGTCGCAGGTCGACGACCTCAGGCGCTATCGGGATTCCTTTGTTATCCGTTACAAGGCTTTCCTGGACCAGCAGTATCGCTTGCTGGCCGATTATGCTAAAAGCGAGGGGGCCGGCGCCCGAGCCGAGAAACCCCGCCAGCCGGAACCTCGCGAGAAGCCGGCAGCCCCTCGGAAAGAAAAGACGGCCGAGGGCGGCGAGCTCGAGATCGAAGTAGCGCGCGAGGACGACGCGGAGGGCGACGTTGGCTAGGCTCGAGGTCGAGGTGTCGCCGAAGGCGCGCCGGCCCGGCGTCGTGGGGCGGCGCGGCGACGTGTTGAAGGTTCGGGTGGCGGCCCCGCCCGAGGGCGGCCGGGCCAACAAGGAATTGATACGCTTGGTTGCCGGTTTCCTGGGAGTACCGCGCGCCAGCGTAACCGTCGCGAGGGGAGCCGCGTCCCGCCGCAAGCTCTTGGAAATAGAAGGGCTCGCCGTCGGCGACCTGGCCGCGGCGTTAGCGCGGGCGTCCCCTTTGGACGGGTAACGCCGCCGGGCGGCGCCGTTGCCGGGCGGCGCAACCGCCGCTCGAGCCGGTAAACGGGTTTTACCTTGCAAATGGAACGGCGCTGTCGTATATTCTTAAACAAGGTGTATTTCCGGTTTTAACCATTCGCCGGGAGGACGGAGGAAAGAGCGAGAAGTGATTGAGATTAGATTCCACGGCCGCGGCGGCCAGGGCGCCGCGGTAGCGTCGAGCATAATCGCCGACGCTATCTTCAGCGAAGGGCGCGAAGTACAGTCGTTCCCTATGTTCGGCGTCGAGCGGCGCGGCGCGCCGGTGGCGGCCTTCATCCGCGTGGACGACAAACCCATTCGCGTGAAGTGCGAGATCGAGGACCCGCGATACGTTATGGTAATGGACCCTACGCTGTTAGAAGCGGTCGACGTCACCGCCGGGGTTCAGGCCGACGGCGTTATCGTAGTCAATTCGCCCCTCGAAGCCAAGGAACTCGGGTTGGCCGAGGGCTTCCAAGTCTTTACCTTCGACGGGACGACGTTGTCGGAGCAACACGGTTTGGGTACGCGGACCGCGCCCATCGTTAACACCACTATGTTGGGCGTCTTCGCCAAGGTAACCGGCCTGGTCGGTATCGACGCGCTGGAGGCGTCTATCAACAAATATTTCCCCCGCGACCGGGACGGGAAAAACGCCAAAGCGGCCCGGGCCGCGTACGAAGCCGCCGGCAGCGGCTAGGGGCGGCGCCGGGTAAACGTGATCGCGGTGGTGGCGGGCTCATGGCCGAGCCTGAGCTGGAACAACTTCTATTTATCGACGAGTGTACGCGGACGTACAACCGCCGCTACTTCTTCCGCCGACTGGACGAAGAAGTAGCGCGCGCCCGCCGGTACGGCCGTACGTTCGCGTTGCTGTTCGTCGACGTCGACCGGTTCAAGGAGATAAACGACGTCTTCGGCCACCTCGCCGGCGACGAGGTGTTGCGCGACGTCGCCGACCGCCTCCGTAACGTCGTGCGCGGCGTCGACCTCGTCTTCCGCTACGCCGGCGACGAGTTCGCGGCCATACTTCCCGAAACCAGCGCCGATGAAGCGGTGGTCGCGGCCGACCGCGCACTGACGGATTTCCGCCGCACCCCCGTCTATTCCTCCCGCGCCAAACGCGACATTCACGTAACGCTGAGCATCGGCGTCGCGGCTTTCCCCGTCGACGCGCCCGACTCCCAGGCGCTGCTCGAGAAGGCCGACCGGGCGCTCTTGGTCGCCAAGCACCGCGGCCGGAATATGGCCGTTGACCAGGCCCGGGCAAGCGAGGCCGAGGCTTTGGAGGAACGCCTCGCCCGGCCCGTCTTCTGCCCCAAGATGGTCGGCCGGGGACGGGAGAGGAGACTACTCCGGAAACTGTGGGCGCGGGCGACGGAGGGCCGGGGCGGGTTGGTAGCGGTCATCGGCGAGACCGGCGTCGGCAAGACGAGGTTGGTGCGCGATTTCGTCGAATTCACCGGCCTCCACGGCGTGCCGGTTTTGGAGGGGCAATCCTTCGAGGAGCCGACCGGTTTCGCGTACCAGCCGTTCCGCGAGGCGGTGGGCGGCTTCCTCAAGTCGCCGCGCGAAGGCGTGGCGGCGCGGGTGACGGCGATTCCGCGCGCGTACCAGCGGGAGCTCTACAACGTCGTTCCCGAGCTGGCCGCTTTCGGCTTCGACACGGCGCCGTTCTACGAGCTCGGGGCGGAACAGGCGCGGCTGCGCCTTTTCGTAGGCTTTCGGTATCTTTTGGCCGCGCTCGCGGCCGAGTCGCCCCTGGCGTTGATTCTGGAAGACGTACACTGGGCCGAGGAAGGGTCGTTGTCGCTGCTGAGGTTCCTGTTGAACGGCCTGACTACGGAGAAGATTATCGCCATCGCGACGTATCGGCCGGAGGAATTGGCGGAGCGGAAGCGGCGCGCGCCGGCGTCGTCGGCCGTGCTCAAGGCCGTTATCCACGACCGCAACGTCGAGACCATAAAGCTGGAACGCCTCGGCAGCGAGGAAGTCGCGGAGATGATACGGCTCATCTTCCGCGTTCCCGACGTGGCGCCGGCCTTCGTCGAATTCGTGTACGGCGAGACCGAGGGGAACCCGCTGTTCGTGGAGGAGACGCTGAAGTCGTTCTACGAAGACGGCCTCTCGCCCCGGAAGTACGCGGTGGAAGGCGCCCCGATACCCGCCGATTACGAGGTCCCCGGGTCCGTGCGCGGGATTATCCAGCGGCGCCTGGGCCGGCTGGACGACCGTACGATAAGGGTCTTGGAAGTTTCGTCCGTCTTCAGCGACGAGTTCGCGCCCGAAGGCATTCGCGCCGCGGTTCCTATCAACGAGGGCTACCTGGCGGATATCCTGGACGTGTGCGTCGAGCACGAGCTGGTCGTCCCGGCGGCCGTAACCGCCGAAAGGTATCGCTTCTCCCATAGAAAGATTCGCGACGAGATATACCGCCGCATCGGCGCGCGCCGGCGTAAGCGCCTCCACCAGAAGATATGCCGATACCTGGAGGAGCGTTTCCGGGGGGGCGACTTGGACGTCGTCGCCGACCTGTCGTGGCATTCCTTCGTGGGAGAGATATGGGAGAAGGTTCTGGTATTCGCGCGGCTGGCCGGGGACCGGGCGTGGGCGGCGTACGACGCGCCGGAAGCGTTGAAGCACTACGACCGCATAGCCGTAGCGGCCGCCAAAGTGGGCAAGGGCGGCTTCGGCGACGAGCTTATACGGCGCGAGCTGGTGGAGCTCAATACGCGCCGGGGCGAGATATATCTGGCTCAGGGTGAATTCGCCGAGGCCGCGGCGGTGCTCGAGAAGGCGAAAGCCGCGGCGGAGGAGATAGGCGACCGCCTGGGCCTGGCCAAGGCGATGAACCTCGCCGGCCGAGCCTACGGCGCCGCCGGGGATGAGCGGCGCGCCGTCTCGAACCTCAACGCCGCGTTGACTATCTTCAAAAAGCTCGACGCCACCGCCCATATCGCCCGGGCGCTGTACAATCTGGGCGAGCACCGCCGGCGTGCGTTCGACCTGTCCAAGGCCATGAGCTACTTCCACATGGCGGAAGTGATCGCGTTAAAGGGCGGCGACAAGAGCCTGCTCATGTTGGTGGCCGACGGCATAGGTTCCATCGCGTCCGCGCAAGGCGACCAGCGCGCCGCCGCCAAGTACTACCGCCGCGCGTTGAAATCCGCGCGGGATACCGGCGACCGGGGGGGCGAGGCCGCGGTGCAGGCCCATTTGGGGGCCGCCGTCTTCCGCGCCGGCAAGTATAAAGAGGCGTTGCGTTATTACAAGGACGCATTGGCGACCGCGACGAGCCTGGGCAATAGGCCGGCGACGGCCGCGATTCTGGTGGGTGTCGGCGTCGTTAAGTACTACGACGACGACCTCGCCGGCGCCGTGGACCGTTTCGAGCGGGCGGCGGCCACGGCGCACGAGACGGGCCATAGACGGCTCGAGGCCGAAGCGCGGTATCAGCTGGGGTTGGCCAAATTGCGCCGTCCGGATTTCGCGGCCGCGGTGGAGGAGTTGAGGACGGCGTCGCAGGTCGCCCGCGCCGCGGGCGATACTTTCCGGCAGTGCCTGTGTCGGCTCGCGCTGGCGGCGGCGCAGGCCGAGGCCGGCCGGGTCGCGTCCGCCAAGCAGTACTTGCGGCAAGCCGCCCGCAACGCCGAAGAGCTACCCTCGTTTAACCTCGAGCCGTATTACGACTACATCTGCGGCAGGGTGGCTCTGGCCGCCGGCGGCGAAGCCGAAGCGTGCCGGCTTTTCGCGGCCGCCGCGGCGCAGGCCAGGAAATCGCCGGAACCCTACCTGCCGCTCCGGGCGCGGCTGCGGCTCGCGGCGGCGTACGCGGCCGCGGGCCGGCTCAAACGGGCGGAGCAGGCCGCCGGGGCCGCGGCGACCGAACTGCTCGGCAAAGCGCCGGGGCGCCGTTTCGCCGGCGTGTGCCACCGCGTGAACGGCCTGATAGCCGCCGCGCGCGGCGAACAGGCCAAGGCCATGCGTCAATTTAAAAAAGCCGTAAATATATTGGCCGCGACCGACACCCTTGCCGCGGCGGAGGCGCGGGCCGACTTCGGCGCGTGCCTGGCCGCCGCGGGAGACGCCCAACGCGCCCAGCCGCTGCTCGTCGCCGCGGCCAGGTATTTCGATAGTATAGGTAACAAGAAGAAAGCGAGCCGGGTACGCGCCAGGGCCGAAAAGAAAAAGGCGCGCCGCGCCCGCAAACGTAGCGCGAGGTGAAGATGACCGAGAAGATCGAGATCCGCGGCGCCTGCGACATGCCGCCCATGGCCAAGAGCCTGGGGAGAATGTCCTGGAACCTGACCGGCTCGTGGCGCAACGTCACGCCGGTCATAGATTACGAGAAATGCACCATATGCATGCTCTGTTGGAAGTTCTGTCCCGACCTGGCCATAACCTGTACCGAGCCGCCGCAGATAATACTCGACTACTGCAAAGGGTGCGGCGTCTGCGCCGAGGAGTGCCCGGCGAATTGCATCGACATGAAGGAAGGTCTTTAACGCGGGGAGCTCCGGCTTCCTCCAAGTTCTTTGTGAAAGGTTAAAATATGAAACAAGTCTTAACGGGTAACCACGCCGTCTCGCACGCGGCTCGCGTAGGCCGGGCGCAGGTGGTCTCGGCGTACCCCATCACGCCCCAGACGCAGGTCGTGGAGAAGATAAGCGAGTTCGTGGCCGACGGCATCATGGACGCCAAGTTCATCAAGGTGGAGAGCGAGCACTCGGCGATGGTGGCCTGCATCGGCGCCTCCGCCGCGGGGGCGCGCGCCTTCACCGCGACGTCGGCCCAGGGGCTGGCGTTGATGCACGAAGTCCTCCACTGGGCGGCCAACGCCCGCTTGCCCATCGTACTGGCGAACATCAACCGCGCCATGGCGCCGCCGTGGACGATCTGGACCGACCAGATCGACAGCTTGAGCCAGCGCGACACCGGCTGGATGCAGTTCTACGCCGAATCGAACCAGGACGTCTTCGACAGCATCTTGATCTCGTTCAAAGTCGCCGAGCAGGTTTTGCTGCCGGCGATGGTGGTTTTGGAGGCCTTCTTTTTGAGTCACACCACGGAGCCGGTCGATTTCCCGGAGCAGGAGGAGGCCGACCACTTCCTGCCGCCCCGCGTCGCCACTCATACCGTCGACCCCGAACACCCCGCGGCTTTCGGCGGCCTTACCGGCCCCGACCACTACTACGAGCTTAAGTATATGGAGCACAACGCCATGCTGGAAGCGAAGGACGTCATCGAGCGGACGGCGCAAGAGTACGGCGACGTCACGGGCCGGTATTACAAAATGGCCGACCCCTACCGGTGCGAGGATGCCGATACGGTGCTCGTAGTTTCCGGCGGCGTCGCGTCGACGGTCAAGGACGCGGTGGACGAGGCTCGAGCCGCGGGCAAGAAGCTCGGTTCGCTTAAAATTTGGACCTTCCGGCCCTTCCCCCGCGGGGAAGTTCGCGAGTTGCTGCTGGGTAGAAAGAAGGTCGCCGTCGTGGACCGCAACATTTCCTTCGGCCAGGAGGGGATATTCTGCACCGAGGTGAAAGCCTCGCTTTACGGCCAGGACGGCGCGCCGCCGGTATCGGGTTTCATCGCCGGCCTGGGCGGCCGCGACGTCAAGGTCCGCGACTTACTGGCCGTCGCCGAAGCGGCGGAGAAAGACGATTGCCCCGAATTCAACTGGTACGGCGTCAAGCCCTGACGGCCCGGGCCGCGCCTTATTTCGTTATTTAAGGAGTACCGTGATGGCTGAAGTCCCGAAGAAGTTGACGATACCGCCCGAGGAGTACATATGCTCCGGGCATCTGGCGTGCCAAGGGTGCGGCGCCGCGCTGGCGATGCGGTACGCGCTCAAAGCCTTGGGGCCCAACACCGTATACACCGTCCCGGCGTGCTGTTGGTCCGTTATCGACGGCCCGTTCCCGTATACGACGCTGGGGGTTCCGCTTTTCCATATTGCGTTCGAGGCCGCGGCGGCTTCGGCCTGCGGCCTGGCCGCCGGTTTGGAAATGATGGGCAAGAAAGGCGTGAACGTCGTGGCCTGGGGTGGCGACGGCGGCACCGCCGACATCGGCATTCAGTCTCTCTCGGGCGCCGCGGAACGCAACGACAATATCCTCTACATATGCTACGACAACGAGGCGTACATGAACACGGGCGTGCAGCGCTCGAGCTCGACGCCGTGGGGCGCTTGGACGACGACGACGCCCGCGCGTCACTTCAAGAACCGGCCCAAGAAGAACGTCGTAGATATTATGGTGGCGCATCAGATTCCGTACGTCGCGACGGCGGCGATGGCTTTCCCGGAGGACTTGGTAGCAAAGGTAGCCAAGGCCAAGGACATCGAGGGGACGAAGTACATACAAATCCTGGCGAGTTGCCCGCCGGGTTGGCGGATGGCCCCCGAGTATTCCGTGAAGTCCGTGCGGCTGGCCGTCAATACGAGGATGTGGCCGCTCCTGGAAGTGGACCGGGGCGTCTATAAAATAAACCGTAAACCGCGTAAGTACACGCCGGTCGCCGAGTACTTGAAACTCCAAGGCCGCTTCGCCCACCTCACGGAAGAACAGGTCCAGGAGATACAAGAGATGGTCGACGCGAACTGGGACCGTCTATTGTTCCTGGAGAAGTCGACGCACGAGATGGCGGGCTTGCCGTTGAAGGGCGAGAAGGCCGCGGCGCCGAAAGGCAAAGGGTCCGAAGCGGCGGCCGGTTAAAGTTAAGTCGCAGAAAGGGGGTATGAATTGTGCGGCGCGCGTTGATTGTGGCGATAGTTACGCTGACCTATACCGCGGTTGCCGGGGCTGTGATATACGATACGCACGAAAATTCGGCCTCGTCGCCGACGATCGCGGTAGTCGATGGCGACGTCTACGTGGCTTGGGCACGGCTCGGTCGCATGATGAAGTTTGCCCGGTTTGAATTGTCCGCGAGCCGGGGAGGCGAGGCTTACGCCCAGGCGTCGCAGCCGTTGACGTCCCGTACGAACGACCCTTTCGCCATGGTCGTCGGGGACGACGGCATTTTCCTGGCCTGGGTCGACTACCGTACGGGAAAAGCGGAACTGGCGCGGTACGAACCCAAAGGTAAGGAGAAATTCACCCGGAGCGATGCCCGTAGCACGCAGGTCAAGCCGAAGGGCGGCGTGAGCCTGGCGTACGGCGACGGCCGGCTGTACTTGGGTTATACCGACCCCGACGACGACCTCGTGCGCGTGGTCTCGTACAAAGTGTCGAGCAAGGGCAAACTCTCGCGCGAGAACGAACGCAAGTTGGCGGAATGTGAAACGGTCGTCGGCTCGTCGATAGCGCTTCACGAGGGCAAATTGCTCGTAGCGTGGATAGATTCCGACAAAAAATTTATGGTTACGGCGTACGCTGCGGAGAAGTCGTCCAAAGGCCCCAGCTACAGGCATTTAAAGGATACGCGGACCGAGATCAGGGTCAATCCCGACCCGATGGATAAGCCGGGCCTGACCGCGGCGGGCGGCGAGGTGTATTTGGCGTACGTCAACCGGAGCGATAAGACGGCGCACGTCAAGTTTTACACGTTGGAGGCCGACGGCTCGTTGCGTTCCGTGGGGGAGACGCGCGTCAACGAGAGGCCGGCCTACCCGGTTAACGTCGCCGCGTCGGCGGATAAAGTATACGTCGCGTTGGTCGACGCCAACAAGGACCTGATGATTGCCGAGCAGTGAGTGGGGTACGGTTGCGTCGCGTTTGAAAACCGGCCGCGAGGGCCGGTTTTTTCGTCGATTGAGAGGACCTTCCCGTAGCTGGGTCGGGGGGTAGGCCGTCGGGTCTAGTTTTTATCGGTTTGCCGGGAGGGTGCCGAAGCCGGGATGGCGGAGCCGTGGCCGGGGGAAGCGGCCGGGGCGGCAGGTTTCGCCGGTTCTCCCGAGGGTTTTTTCTCGGCGTCCTTTTTGGCGTGGCGCTCCTTTTGGCCCATATCGCAATAGCCGTCGAGGATGGCGGATTCGCCTACGATCAGGTTTTTGGTTATAACGTTGCCGACGAGTTCGGACTTGGCTTGTAGTTCCAGGCTCTCGCGCGCCGTGACGTCCCCCAGTACTTTGCCGCCGACGACGGCGACGTTGGTGTCGACGGTGGCTTCGATAACGGCCTCTTTGCCGACGAAGACCGAGTCCGCCTTGATTTTGCCTTTAAACGTCCCGTCTATCTTTAGGCCTCCCGCCACTACGATTTCGCCTTCGTACTGCGAGCCTTTGCCGATAATGGAGTTGAGCTTACTATCGCCGGCGGAACTGACGTCTTTTCCGAACATTCGTTTTAGGCTCCTTTCCCGAAGCGTTTTAAGCCGGAAGCTATGCTTTCAATAACGAATTGGTTGTTTTATTTCGGCGGCTCGGGGGGCGGGGGCGGTTCCTTGTCACCTCCGGCCTTCTCGTCGCCCGCCGGAATACCGCCCTCGCGTTCATCGCCCGAGGGTCTTTCCTCTTGTTGCGGCGGCGCTTCCTCCTCCGCCGGCGGGAGGGGCTCCTCTTCCTCTCCTCTCTCGGCCGGCGTCATATACTTGGCCGGGTTGACCGGTACGCCGTGGAGGCGGACCTCGTAATGGAGGTGGGGGGCGGAGCTCCGGCCCGTGCTGCCGACGAGCGCTATGGCGTCGCCGCGTTCTAATTTTTGGCCCACGCGCACTTTTAGCTCTCGGTTGTGGCCGTAGAAGGTGCTGTAGCCGGTAAGGCCGTGTTGGACGATGACGAGGTTGCCGTAAACCGGGTTTTCGCCCGCGAACGTTACGACGCCCGGGGCCGTTACCGCGACGGGAGTACCCTCGGGACAGGCGACGTCGCAACCGTTATGGAAGGAGTGTCCCTCCAGGCCGGCGTTTTCGCCGAACCCCCGCGTTACCCAGCCGTTTTCCACCGGATTGCCGTTGGGCGCTTTCAGCGTTATGCCCCGCCGCGACGTAGCCAGTTCGCGGAATTGCCGGATCCCTTCGGCCACTGATAAAAATTCGCCCCCGGGTTCGCTTCCCTCCACCGATACCGGCGCGAGCTCCCGGGCCGCCTC
Organism: bacterium; assembly: GCA_035529855.1. Lineage (NCBI taxonomy): Bacteria > bacterium. The sequence goes on along the minus strand of DATKVX010000067.1, from coordinate 3,314 downwards.
GCGCTCTCCCGCGATGACCATCAATTTATCCTCGATTACCTCGAGATCCGTTATCTTCTTCTCGACCGCGGCGACGCGTGCCACCTTCTCCTTAAGTTGGCCGTTCTGGCGGCGGAGCAGCTCGAGCTCGCCGAGCTTGGCCTCGTCCATGGCCTGGTTCACCACCAGGCCCACGATAAGGACGAAGACGACGGAGGTTAAGATGACGGCGGCGTAAAAGTACCTTAGCTGCATGCGGAAGGTCAACGTCCCGGAGCGGTCCTCCGGCGCGATGACGACGTTGATGTGCCTGCGTTTTCCCATGTCAATCCAACGTGTCCGCGACGAGGCGGGTCAGCACGTCGTCGGCCGTGACGCCCTCCGCCTCGGCGATGAAGTTCAAAACCAGGCGGTGGCGCAGCACCGGCTTCACCAACCTCTCGACCTCGTCGAGCGTAACGGCGAAGTTGCCCGACAAAAGGGCCGCGGCCTTGGCCGCCAAGATCAGGTGCTGTCCCGCCCGGGGCCCGGCTCCCCATTTAACCCATTGGTTCACGAAATCGGGCGCGTCGGCGCCGGCGCGCGTTTTCCGGACGAGCGCGGTGGCCTTCTCGAGCACGTCCGCCGGGAGCGGGACGCGGCGCACGAGTTTCCGGTAAGCGATGATGTCGTCGGCGGTCAGCGCCGGCTCAGGCTCCGGCCGCGGCGCCGCGGTCGTCGCGGCGACGATCTCGGCCTCCTCTTCCGCCGAGGGGTAGGGTACGAGTATGTTCAGCATAAACCGGTCCAGCTGGGCCTCGGGGAGGGGATAGGTTCCCTCCTGTTCGATCGGGTTTCGGGTGGCCAATACGTAGAACGGTTTGGGCAGTTCGTGCGTAACGCCGCCCACCGTGACCTGGCCCTCTTGCATGGCTTGGAGTAGGGCGGCCTGGGTCTTAGGGGGCGTGCGGTTTATTTCGTCGGCTAGTACCACTTGCGCGAATATAGGCCCGCGTACGAAGCGGAAGTGGCGCCGCCGCTCGCGGTCCTCCTCCAAAACCTCGGTTCCGGTTATATCCGCCGGCATCAGGTCGGGCGTGAACTGAATCCTGGAGAACGAGAGCTCGAGCGCGCGCGACAGCGTCGACACCAGGAGGGTCTTGGCGAGGCCCGGTACGCCGGTGAGTATGCAGTGGCCGCCGGCGAGGAGGCCCGCCAGGACCTCGAAAATGACGTCGCGCTGGCCGATGATGACTTCGCCGATGGCGCTCTCGAACCGGCCCAGCGCCGCGCTTAGCTCGCGCGCTTGCTTTACTTCGTCTTTTATCACAACAGGTTGCCTTACGAAGCGAAATTCGGAGACGTATAATAGGCTATATTAACCGGGCTGTCAAGGGTGTTAAAGCGGTGTTACGCGCTCGGGCGGCTTTCGGGCCGCGGCTCGAGGATGCGTCGGGGCCCGGGCGGCCGACGAGGGGCGGCGCGGGCAGCGGCCCGATTACTGTTGCCTTGACTTCGGGGTCATAGAAAGGCTATAATTAAAAGATTTAACCTCGCATTTTTATTATTCGAAACCGCTCGTTGGAACGGTGCGACTTCCGCGGGCCGAATTAAAGGAGTTTGGCGTGAAACGGTCGTTAGTATTGGTATTGTTGGTCGCGGGCGCGTCTTTCGCGGCGCCCAAAGTTACGCCTCGGCTCGCGGCTCACTTAGAAGAGGTTTCGGCCGGCGAGCTCGTACGCGTCATGGTCGTGATGGAAGAGCAGATGTCCCAGGACACGTTGATGTCGTTGACGGAGGGCCTGGACCGTGACGAGCGGCGCGTGGTAGTCGAATACGAGTGCTCCCGGTTGGCCGACTCGAGCCAGCGCGAAGTACTGGCCTACTTGAACGAGCGGGCCGCCGCGGGCCACGCCGCGGACGTAACGTCGCTTTGGATCGTTAACGCCGTGGCGGCGCGCGCCGACCGCGAGACCATCGAACGGGTATCGGTCCTCCCGGGCGTCTCGCTCGTGAATTGGGACGAAGAGGTGCCGGTGGAATTGTTAAAGGACGTCGTCGACGGCGTCCAAGACGAGATCGTCTGGGGCGTGGAAAAGATCAGGGCGCCCAAGGTGTGGAACGACGGCTTCGACGGAACGGGCATAATCGTGTGCGTCTGCGACGGCGGCGTCAACTACAACCACGTCGACCTCGCGGACCATATGTGGGTCCACTCCAGCTACCCCAACCACGGTAAGAGCTTCGCCGGCGGCGACCCCAACGATACGATGGACTACGACGGCCACGGCACCCACGTCGCCGGGACGGTGGCGAGCGACGGCACCGCCGGCTCGAAATGCGGCGTCGCGCCCAACGCGCAGATAATGATCGCGAAGTTGGGTGCCTGGGAAAGCTCGTGGTTCGAGGCCTGGCAGTGGGCCATCACCGAGGGCGCCGACGTTATTACGCAATCCTGGTCGAGGAAATATCCCCAATACCCGGCGTACGGCCAACACCGGGCGGCGAGCGAGAAGATACTGGCCGCGGGCGTCGTCCACGTAAATTCCACCGGCAACCAGGGCCACTTAGTTAGCTCGGGCTACCCGCTACCGTTCAACGTCCCCGCCCCCGCCAATTGCCCGCCGCCGTGGCTCCACCCGGACCAGAAGCTCCGCGAGGGTAAGGCCGGGACCATCGCCATCGGCTCCACGCAGTCGGAAGACTGGCGCGTAAGCTCCAGCGGCCGCGGCCCGTCTTGTTGGGACAAGGACCGCCTTTCCACCTTGGCGCCTTACGACGACTACCACTACGAGCCGGGCATGGGGCTCCTCAAGCCGGACATAATGGCGCCGGGTTCTAATATTAAGTCGTGCGATTTCAGTAGTACCAGCGGATATACTTCCAAGAGCGGGACGTCCATGGCGACGCCCCACGCCGCCGGCGCCGCGGCGCTGCTCCTCGATTACCTCGATACGCTACCGCCGGCGCAGATAGAGAAGGCCCTCGAGCTTTCGGCGGCGAAAGTATGGCCGGGCCATACGAAAGGTAAGAAGGTAAACGACTACGGCGCCGGCCGCATCGACGTTTACGCGGCGCTCGTGCTCCTCAAGAAGTCCATCGGCGTCGACCTCAAGTACTTCCGCGCCGCGGGGCTGGACGACCGCGTGCGGCTGGCGTGGGACTGCGAGAGCGGCGCGTACGCCGGCTTCAACGTCTACCGCGAGGCGGAGGGTGACGCGGCGGACGCCGGCCGGGAGCGCGTAAACGCGGCGTTGATAACGGGTCAGGCGCCTTTCGCGTACGAAGACCGGGACGTCGTCGCGGCGACGACGTACGAGTATTGGCTCGAGGTGGTCCCGACGACGGGCAAGGCC
>DATKVX010000066.1 GCA_035529855.1 bacterium | reverse complement strand
GACGATGGCCTCGAGTTGTTTTGCCGGGACGGCCTCGAGCATCGCCGCTTCCGCCGGCTCGAGATTGAGGGCGATGGCTTCCGCGGCTGCGGCGCGTTTTTCCAACAGCATCTTCTTGAACGCCGGGTCGACGGCGGCCTTTTTTATTAGTACCTCGACGCCGCGAGGGATGTCGCCGACGTTCGCGCCGCCGCCCGGCGGCCTACCGCCCACGATCGTCGTGCGGACGGCGTCGGGTTCGCCGGGCCGCGCCATTTTTATCCGTTCCGAGTTTATACTCATGGTTTCCTCCGTTAAGGCCGGTCGGGCCTAATCCCGCGGGTAACGGATTCGTCCGCTTTTTCCCGTTGCTCCGCTGCTTCCTTAGAAGCGTCGACAACGCCGGGTGGCGGGTCGGGCCTAATGCCTTCTACGGCCGGTGCCGTTGGGTTGTTGTCGCACGCCGCCGTCGCCGCGGATAACGCCGCCAACATCACACCCCCCGCGTATCCCAGGAACGCGGGCCGCAGGCCCGGGTTGACCTTCGTGTTCGCGACGATGGCGTCGAGCTGCGCCTCCGGGACGGCGTTGAGCATCGCCGCTTCCGCCGGCTCGAGCTTGAGGGCGATGGCCTCCGCGGCCTCGGCGCGTTTCTCAAGAAGTAACTTTTTAAACGCCGGGTCGACGGCGGCCTTCTTGACTAAGATTTCGATGCCGCGGGGGATGTCGCCGACGTTCGCGCCGCCGCCCGGCGGCCTACCGCCCACGATCGTCGTGCGGACGGCCTCGGCCTCGCGGGCCGCCGGCGATTTATTTCCACTAGAGATACTCACTTTATACCAACCTCCCGGCCTATAAGCCGAATTGAATTAAACGAGGGTCGGGCCAGAGAACGAACTGCACCGGCGTTACCTCGCCGGCGACTACGACTACTCTCCCGGTCTGAAACAAGTAGCAGGCACATTCCGCCCGGACCGTATAAAACCCCGGCTCGAGCGGACCGAAGGAGAAGGCGCCGTCCGCGCCGGTCTCCGCGGCCGACCCGTTCTCAAGGATGCGTACCCGGGCCTGCGTTAACGGGTATCCGGTGGCGTCGACGACGCGTCCCTCGATTACTCCGTTCGCACGGTCTTTAGTTAAAGGCCCGGGGCCGAGTATAAAATTGACGTTGGTAATGAAGGCCGCCGTCACTTTAACGTCGGCCTTCCTTGCGTCGACATACCCGATATGGGAGACCTTCATTTCAAACGTTCCGGGCGGAACGGGTTTGATGACGTAATAACCTTCTACGTCAGTGGTCGCGAAACGATTCGCGCCTTTGATTGCGACGAGCGCTCCGCTGACCGGGTCGCCGTAGCCGTCTATAACGAAGCCCTGAACGACGCCGTATTCGGTTTGTTCGGTTTCAGCCCGGTCCTCGGCCGCGGCCGGCCCGAGCGCGATTATCGAAGCCGCCGCGAAGGCGAATGAATACCCGAGGAAGTCCGTGGCGTACGTTCGTTTGGCGGCCATATACCTCCGAATTTACCCGAGCGATGCGGCGTCGACGGCTTGAACCGTTAAGGCGCGTCGGGCGCCGACGCAATTTTACCCCTTCTCGGCTATAAATACAAACGGATATTCCACGACGACGTCCGCTTGGCCCGCGGCCGGGAATTTCCAACTCAGCACGCGCGACAGTATCGAGCGGCGGAGCGAATCGTCGCCGAGCGTATCGTCGGCGATTTCGGCGTCGACGACGCGGCCTTGGGGGTCGACGGTGAACCGCGCGGTGATTTTACCGCCGCCGAGCGAGGGGTTTTCCTCCACGGCCGCGTCGTACGCGTTTTGAATGCCCGCCAGTCTCTTTTCGACGTAGTCGCGGATGCTGGCGGCCGAGCGGTAGCTCCTTGGGCTTGACGCCGGGGATTCGAACGTAATGAAATATGGCGCCGGCTGCTCGCGGCTCGAGTTCTCCGGGACGTCGACCCTCGAGCCCATGCATACGCGGTACCGCAGTTGATTACGCCCCGATCTCCGGCCGTTTTTCGCGGGGGTAGTTTTAGGGCGGCCGCGCTCGGCCTCTGCGACCCGGTCCGGCCTTATGCCTAGGCTGGCGCCGCTACCGCCGGGGATGAGTCTTCCACATCCTCCGCGGGGCCAATCGCCGCGCATGCCGGCGCCGCTTCCGTGCCCTCCTGCTCCCCCGGTAAGGGCGTAAGGCCAACTGCCGCTTTCTTTCTTAGCCGCTTTTCCGGTTAGCCCTCTGTTCGCCCTCTTTTTCGAAGTACTAACCTCGGCCCGTTTCGTTCCCCCGGTCCGGGTGACTTCCGAGTCCGAAAGCAATGTCGCCGACCCCAGAACCGCCAGCATCGCGCTGGCGGCGTAGCCGAGGAATGCGGGCCGTAGGCCCGGGCTGACCTTCGTATGTGCGACTATGCCCTCGAGTTGGGGGAGGGGAACGGCGGCGAGCATCGCTTCCTCCGTGGCGTTAAGTTTAAGGCCGATGGCTTCGGCAGCCTCGGCCCGTTTTTCGAAGAGTAGTTTTTTAAACGCGGGGTCGACCGCGGCCTTCTTTATGAGGACCTCCAGGCCGCGGGGAATATGGCGGGGGATTTGTTCGCCTTGAGGTGGTCTCCCACCTACGATGGCCGTTCTAACGAATTCCCTATCGGCACTAACGCAGCCTTTTCGCGAACCCTTAATTTCTCCCATAATATTCCCCTTTCGTACCGAGTTCGCGACGCTTCCCTACATATTATATCCGTATTTTCCTACGGTTGCAAGTTACAGCTGGTACGCGGTAACGGCTTAGGTCGTGTTGGGCTTAGACTCCTCGATTCCGTCAACCGCGGCGCTTAGCTTACTTACAACCAAACATATAATAATCCGTGTGTTGCGTTGGCAATTTTAAAGTATTTTATAAGCATGTAGGTTGCCCTAGTTGAGGCCCTTTCCCCGAGTCGGCGAGCGTCGTCAACTCCTCCGGGTACGGCGAAAAGAACGTTTGGCGGGCGAGGTACTCGTCGCCGAAGCGAACGACGTAGCCGCGGAGCACGTTCAACGGCACGCTGAGCGGGACGTGGCCCGCGCGGTAACTCTCGAGCTCGTCCAGGAAGAAGGCTTTTTCGGCGTGACTTAGCTGCTTCGAGAAGTGGCCCAGGCCGTGCATGAGGGCGTTTATACCGGCCGTATAGCGCGGCGGCCTTGCGAACGCGGCGTAGAAATTTTCTTCGTACGCGGCGACGGCGTCGGCGAGACGTTCTCGGCCTGCCCCCGCGACGACGCGGCCCAGCGTCCGCATCCGCGTTTGATTGTACGCCATAAGCAGGAGCTTGTTCTTGGCGTGGAATTGTACGAGGTCATTCGGCGAGGCCGAGGCCTTTATCTCCCGGAAAGAGGCAAAGGCGAAGAGCTTCGTAAGAAAATGCTCGCGCAGGCGGAGGTTTTTTAGGCGGCCTTCGTCCTCGACGGCCATATGGCCGAAGCGCGCCAGCACCGCGCCGCCGAAGAAGCCGGCGCCCTTTCCCGAGGGCGCGGTTTTCGCCGTACCGGGGTATATCTTTACGTCCTTGAAACCGGAGGTGGGGGAGCGGCTTTTTAGGATGAAGCCGTTGACGGCGTCGAGGCCTTCCAGGAACGACGCCGCGAAACATTCCATCTTTGCGGTGAAGTCCAGGCCCGTCGCCGGTTGGACCAGGCGGCGCGCGCCGTCAACCTCCACGATTCGGACCGGCTGGCGCGGGATGCCGAGGCCGATTTCGACTTCGGGGCAAATCGGTATGAAAGTGACGTGGGGTTTGAGAGCGCGGACGAATTCGTCGCGTATTATGGAGCCGTCGTAGCGTACGGCGTCGAAATCGAGGCACCTGCTTACGACGACTACCGGTTTGGCGAATTCCCTCATACGTTTGCTACCGAAGGGGCCGCTATCGGCTCTCGGCGAGCTCGGCCATGACGTTCAGACCGAGCGGTATATTTTTCTTTTTCGGCTCGAGCCGTAAGATGACCTCTTGGAATTTGGTATCGAAGCGTTCCTGCAGATCGTCGGATTGGAAGTCGCGGCCGCCGAGGTAGGGGTTCCTTTGGATAACCGTTCCGAGGCCGACGTACTCGCCGGTTTCGGCATCGTAAATTTTATATTTAGCGCCCTCTTTGACGCGGTCCACCCAAAAGGATTCTACGTATATCCGAACCCACAGGTCCGTCGGGCCCAGTATAATTCGCGTGTTGTCACCCGCCGCGAGCGTCTCGCCCAGGCGCACGTCCAACTTGTAAACGACGGCGTCGATGGGCGCTCTGAGCTCGAGCTGCTCCAGTTGGGCGCGCGCCAACGCCAGCTCGCCGTACGCGACGTCTAGGTCGCGGGCGTCCAGCTCCGACCGCAACTTCGCCTGGGTGTATTCGTATTCGGATATCCGTCCCGCGGCGTAGAGTTCTTTGTTGCGCTTAAAAGTATCCGCGGTAAGCTCCACCGATTTGCGGAGGGCCGCGACGCGCGCTTCCGCGACGCGGCGCTGCGCCGACTCGACGTCGTTTTCCAGGACGCACAGCACCTGTCCTTTGACGACCGCGTCGCCCTCGTTAACCGATAGCTCCTTCACGCTGCGGGTAACGTTCGGACTCACGTACACCTCGCCGCCGGCGGGTTCGACGCGGCCGTAGACGCGCGCCGGCGAGAGGTCCAGGTCGGGCGGTTTCATAATCGCCGGCGGCCGCGATGACTTGTAGAGGTTGCACACGATGAATACCAGGCCGCATAGAACGGCGGCGCCGACGACAAACCATTTAATATACTTTTTCATGCCGGGGCCCTCTCCCGGACCGTCTCCCGCGAATCGTGCACGACGGCGCCGTGTTCCAGCGTTATCAGGCGGTCGCCGTAGGGGAAGACGCGCGGGTCGTGCGTGACGAGCACGACGCCGCGGCGGTCGTCCCGCGACAGTTGCTTCAGCGTGTCCAAAACGACGGCGCTGCTCTCGGCGTCGAGCGCGGACGTGGGCTCGTCGCACAGGACGAGGACGGGGTCGTTGATGAGGGCGCGCGCGATGGCGACGCGCTGCTTTTGGCCTGTTGACAACGTTCGAGGTTTAACGTAAGCGTACTCGCTTAGGCCGAAGTCGCCCAATAGCGTTAACGCTTTTTCCTTTAAGCCCCGGGGTAACTTCGTCCCCTGGACCGCGTTAGCTACTAATATGTTTTCGATTATCGTAAGCGCCGGTATTTCGGTAGGGGTTTGAAAGACGAAGCCGAAATTCTCAAGTCGGAGCGTGGCTTCCTTGTCTTCGGGAAGGTCCGTGACGTCTTGCCCTTGAATGAATATCCACCCTTCGGAGGGGCGTAATATCAGGCCCATAATGGACAGCAGCGTCGTCTTGCCGCTGCCCGAGGGGCCGGCGACGATGGCGAACTCGCCGGCGTAAAACGCGAGGTTGACGTCGCTCAAGACGCGTTGCGTGACTTTCCCATCGGAAAAGTCGCGGCTGATACCTTCCAACTCGAGAATCGGTTTCGGCATGTTATCGAGCGGCCCGGTTACGCGCCGTTAGCGGAACGCCGTCGCGGGCTCGATGCGGGTTGCGCGCCGTATGGCGAACAGCGAGCCGACGAGACACAGCGCGAGCGTAAACGCCGCGTGGACGAACGGGAACCATAACGGCACGAAGCTCGCCAGGTTGGAATCCCTCGTCCCGTTGAGGAAGAACGCGAGTAGGAGGAACCCCAGGAATATTCCCACGGCGGCTATCATTACGGCCTGGTAAAGTACTATCACGAAAATATCCTTTTTGCGGCCGCCGAGCGCCCGCAGGACCGCGAAATCTTTTTCCCGGTTTAAAATGCTGGTGTACATCGTTAGCGTAATTATAACGATGCCGACGAGGGAGCTCATCAACGTCGTAAAGCCGAAGCTGAAGCCTATGCCGGTGTTTATTAAATAGTAGGCGCGCGTTAGCCGCGACAGTACGTCCTTGGGGAAGACTTCGGCCCGCGGTAGCAAGGCGCGTATTTTGGCGATGGCCTCGTCGACGTCGACCTCCGGTTTCAACTTGACTAATATGTAGCTGCAACGGCCCGGGGGGAGGTTGGATATCTCCCGCGCCTTTGTCCGGTTCGTGAAGACGAGCGTTCCGCCGAAGCTGGTTATCTTCTTCGTCACGGCGTTGATACGGACCCGCTTCTTATTAACTTCGAAAACGTCGCCGAGTTCGGGGTTCCCGAAGAGCTCGAGGTCGCGGTTGTCCACGGTAATGCCGTCGTAGTCCAGCAGCGACTCGATGGACCCCTGCTCGAAGGCCCACGGTCCGCCCGAAAGCCGCGGCGCCGGCAGCCCCACGACTACCACGCCCTCCGACTTGCCGTCCTTACGGCGCGTTTCGCCCGCCGTGGTGATAACGGGTTCCGACCATTCAATTTCCGCCAGGCCGTTTATGCGGTCGACGTAGCGCGTCGGGAGTTGGCCCGTGCTGTTCGCGTTGTCCGTGAACTTGCCGCAGATCCAGATGTCGGCGTCCGAGTGGTCGACCAGCACCGACATATACGTGAAGAGGCCGAACATGGTGCTGAGCTGTTGCCCCACCAGGAATAATATCGCGACGACGCCCAGGACCGAGCCCGCGGTAGAGGCGCGGTCGTGGAGCAACATCCTGTAGGCTACGAGGCTACGCATCGTTGCTCGGAAGTGACGAGGCCGCGGCGAAACCCTCCTCGAAAGTTCCCGCGACGGCGTCGGCAACTTCGCCGAGTCGTTCCCGGGTTACGACAGCCGCGCGGCCGCCGAGTACGATCTTCGTCTCCGGCGTCGTTTCGCGGACGCGGCGCGCGAGTTCCCAGGCCGCGGGTAGGTGCGAAATGAGCGTTACGGCGAATAAAACCGCCGCCGGTTTTTCGTCCGCCGTAGCCCGGACGATTTCTTCGGTAGGCAGACTTCTTCCAATATAATAAACTTGCCAACCCTTTAACTCTAGATAGTCGGCCGTTATCTTCGCGCCCAATTCGTGTTCTTCGCCCGGGACGCAGGTTACGAGCGCTTTACGCGAAAGCGGTTGTTCCGGCGGGACGACGTCGAAGGCCCGGTAGATCGTGTAACGGCAGATGTCGGTTGCGGCGTGCTCGTCGGCGACGCCGACGGCGTTGCGCTGCCAACGCAAGCCTATTTCCCGTAGCGCCGGCCCGACGACGTCGTTTATTACGCTTTCGAGCGACGCCCCCGTTTTCAGCAGGCCGAGCACGTACGCCGCGGCGCCCCGTCGGTTATTACCGAGGACTAGCGATAGGAACTCTTGCCGCGGTCCCGGCGAGGAGAACGGGGTGCGTAGCTCCGTTAAAAACGTCCCTACGTTGGCGCGGAGGATTTCGAGCGGGGGGGACAACTCGGCCGCCGCCGCCGGCAGCTCGAAGTGGACGCCGTTTATCCAGGCGTTCAGCGTTTTTTGGAAGAAATTCTCGTCGAAGCCGCGGCTGGAGAGCGTCGACGTGTACCAGGCGAATTCGTCGGCCAACACGCCGTACAAGCCCAATTCGTATACGCTCTCCAATAGTTGCCCGAGAAGGGTATGGCTTTCCTCCACCGTCCTAAGTCGGTCCGAGGCACAATAATCGTCACAATATCTGGTTTCGATGGAGGCTTTTTCGTTTACCAAGACGAGAAGTTTCGGCAGGTTGCGCCGGAACGCCGCCGCCGAGCCGGCGGACGGGGGAGGTAACGCGAGGAGGAGGTCTTTTACGCTTATTAAGCTATCGACGCTCATCGGACGCTTGTCGTCTCCTATAGCGCTAAAGCCACCGCTTCCGCTTGAAGAACACCACCATCGATACGGTTACGATTACTATAACCAGCCATACGACCGGGTAGCTCCAGTGCCACCCGAGCTCGGGCATGAATTGGAAGTTCATGCCGTAGATCCCGGCGACGAAGGTGAGCGGTATGAAAATGGTCGCGATGATGGTCAGGACCTTCATCACCTCGTTCATCCTGTTGCTAATTGTAGAGAGGTAGAGGTCCAACATCCCCGAGAGGACGTCGCGGTACGTCTCGACGGCGTCGATAACCTGGATCGTGTGGTCGTAGGCGTCCTTCAGGAATACGCCGGTAGATTCGCGCACGAGCTTTGAGTCGCCCCGCGCGAGGCCGTTAACCACCTCCCGCAGCGGCCACACCGATTTGCGTAAGATAATCATCTCCCTTTTCATCTCGTGGATGCTTTGCAGCGTCTCCGGCTTCGGGTTTTCGACGAGGACTTCTTCCAACGAGCCGACCTTTTCGCCGACCTGCTCGAGTATCACGAAGTAGTTGTCGACGACGGCATCGAGCAAAGCGTACGCCAGGTAGTCCGGGCCCGTTTTTCGGATGCGGCCTTTCGAGTTCCTTATCCTCTCGCGGACGACGTCGAAGACGTCGCCCTCCCGTTCCTGGAAAGATAAAACGTAGTTGGGCCCGAGGATTAAGCTCACTTGTTCGGTCCCGACCTCGTCGCCGTCGTAGTCCAACATTTTAAGGACGACGAAGAGGTATTCGCCGAAGTCTTCCGTCTTGGGTCGCTGGTCGGTGTTGGCGATGTCCTCCAATACCAGCGGATGAAGGCCGAAGCACTCGCCCAGCTCCTCGAGGACGTCCACGCGGTGTACGCCGTCGACGTTAACCCAGGTTACCGTCGGCTTCTCACGGAAAAGGCGGCAATCGGTCACCGCCTCGACGTCACTTTCTTCGTACGATTCCCCGTCGTAGTCGATAACGGTAATCTTTACCGGCGCCGCGCGTTTTTCGACGTCCGCGACGAGGGTGCCCGGCGGAAGGCCCGCTTTCTTGGACATCTTTCTAAAGAACCTTACCATATAGTTCACCCCTCAGCGGCGGTCGTATTCCGGCGTTCGTTTTTCGCTGTTGGATAAGGGTTGGTATCCGAATAGGAATATAAATACCGGCGAATGAGGCATTTGCGAGCGTTTAGCGTGTATTTTCCGTTAAGTGTCAAAAAGGCCATTTTTCGCCTATACGTCGTCGGATTTTCTCTTGGTGAAATAAGAGATGCCGGGAAAAGGTTTATAGCCGACCTTTTCAAAGAACGCTTTCGAACCCTCGTTCCAGTCTTCGACCAGGCAGGCGAAAATGGCGATACCTCGGGCGGCGAGGTGCCGCTCAACTTCCGCGACGAGTAAGGCGCCGACGTTCCTTCTCCTGTAGTCGGGGTGGACCGCGAGCCGGTTTATCCAACCTTTACGGCCGTCGTGAGAGCCCAGTACGGCGCCGACGAACGCCCCGTCAACCTCGGCTACCAAGTAAACGGCGGTGTCCTCTTTAAGCTGGCGCGCGAGAGCTTCGCGCGTGTCGCGTCCCCGTGGTCGATACGGCAGGCCGGCTTCGCGCCAGAGCGCGACGAGCGCGTCGTAATCGTCGTCGCGGAGCTCTCGCACCGAGACTTTAGCGTCGTCGCTTTCCCCTTTTTTCATATTAGGAATATTTTGGAATGGGCCGATTGGATGCGGGTGCGGCGCGGGGAAGGGGAGCTCCCCGCGCCGCGGCCGGCGTCATTTCTTACGTAGCATCGCCGCTATTATTATCATGTAAATAGCGGCCAGGGCGACGAGGATGTATACGATGCGGGCGACGACGTAAATGCTGGCGAAAATCCAGGCGACGAGGTCGAAACCGAATATCCCGACTAAGCCCCAGTTCAAGCCCCCGACTATTACTAGTATCAGTGCAATCCAATCCAGCGCGTTTAAATTCTTCACTCAGATCACCTCCTTATGCTGGTGGATTCGCGGTTTGGGGTTATTTAATTTAAAACTTAATATCTATGGCTGGGGCGAACCGGTGGCCGGGTTTAAGTCCTCAAGCGGGTTCACCTCGCTGCGGCGTTAGTAGGTTATTTAAGGCTGCTTCCGCGGCGCGATACCGGAACGTAAAGCCGGCCTCGAGCAACCGTTTGGGTACGGCTCTTTCGCTGGCTAACAACAGCGCGTCCGCCATCTCGCCGTACAACGCGCGTATTAGAACGCCCGGTATCGGCCACCACCACGGCCTATTCAGCGTCTTACCCATAATACGTGAAAAATCGCGACTCTTCAACGGCTCCGGCGCGCATAAATTATAGGCGCCGCTTGCTTCGTCCGTCTCGATTAGAAAGCTAATAGCGTCTATTTCGTCGTCGTAGTGGACCCACGAGACCCAATTGCGGCCGCCGGCCAGCGGCCCCCCCGCGAAATATTTAAAGGGCCGCGACAGCCGCGGTAAAACGCCGCCGTCTCGGCCCAAAACGATGCCGCTGCGGATTACGACCCGCCGTACGCCCGCTTCCTCTACGGCCGCGGTTGAGCCCTCCCACCTTCGCGCGACGTCGGCCAGGAACCCGTCCCCCGGCGGCGCCGATTCGTCCAACTCCTCGTCGCCGCGCGAGCCGTAGATGCCGACGGCCGAGGCTTGCACCAATACCCCCGGTTTAACCTTGGCCGCCGAGACGGCTTCTACGACGGCGTCGCCGGCGGCGAGGCGGCTCCGGAGGATGGTTTTTTTTACGGCCGCCGTCCACCGCCGGGCCGCGATGTTCGCCCCCGCGAGGTTGACGATGGCCGCGGCGCCGTCCGCCAGCGCGCCCCAACCCGCGGCGGTATGGCCGTCCCATCGCGCGTATTGGACGTGGCCCTCCCATCCTTTGGGGTACGCGTCGGCACGCCGCGTAAGTACGGCCACGTCGTACCCGCTCGCGGCGAGTTTGCGAGTCAACCCTCGCCCAATGAACCCGGTCCCGCCGGTAATTATTACCAACCCGTCCGCCACGTATACCCCCGGTTATTTTTTTATAAGCTAATGCCCTTGGCTTCCCTAAGTGTTGAGTCGCAAAATCTCGTAGTTGAGCGCTGCGGCAAAGCTAACCCAAAGGAGATATGGGATAAGGAGAAAAGCGGCCGGCTTGGATACGCGGTAAAACGTCAAAACCGTAACCGCTATCGCCAGCCATAACGCGACGATTTCGACGAGGGCGAGGAAGGGGGAACGGCAGCCGAAGAAGAGTACGGACCATAAAACGTTAAGCAGTAATTGGACGCCGAAAAACGCCAACGCCGTCTTCACGCTCTTGACCGAAAAACCTTTGTCCCAAACCAGGAACGCAGCGACCGCCATCAGCACGAAGAGCCCTATCCAAACCGGCGAAAATACCCAGTTGGGGGGCGTGAAACCGGGTTTTTCCAGGGCGGCGTACCACCCGGAGATCGCGGGCGTGGTGAAGAAAGAACCAACCACGCCGGCGAGCTGGCATACGGCCAAAGCTACTAGCAATTTAATAACGCGGCGTAAAGTCATAGGAACCCCCTTGGCGTATTGTGTATTATTTCCGCTCGCGCGTCAACGCTTTTGAGATCGCGTCGCGTATCCCTTCTCGCGGGGCCTCGTACCCCCAAAATATTTCTTCGCCGTCGACGAAGATCCCGCGGCTTCGGCCGTAGCGTCGGAGCGTCGCCGGGTCGCTCGCGTCGTATTCGCGTAACGCGACGGCGTCGCCGAACGCCGCGGCGACCTCGCGGACCCGTTGCGCCTCGACGTCGCTCGTCAAGCAGAACGTATTGAAGATGAGGTCTACGGCTACTTTGCCCGGCACAGGCTCGAGCCGGTATTTATCTTCCCAAAAAGAAGGAGCCTCCGCCGACGAGTCGAAGGTTTTCCATAATATCGCCGCGTCCCCCCGGCGCGCCGCGACCGCGAACCCCAACTTCTCGAAATACGCCGCCGGCATAAACCAACGGTCGTGATAGTAGCCGTACGTGACGAGCCCTTTTTTCTCCTGTTTTATTGCTTCCGCCTCGGCCGCGGCGACCAACGCCCGGCCTACTCCTTGGCCCTTCACTTCGGAATGGGCGACGAGGCACGGGAAGGCCGCGAGGTCGCGGCCCAGGGGCCCCCACGGACAGACCTCTATAGGCATAACGTAGATAAAGCCGACCCGCTCGCCGTCCAACGTCGCGACTTTTATTCTCAGGCCGCGGCCGTGCATCTTTTTAAACCAAGCCGAGCGGCGCCCGGATGACGCGTCGATTTCGGCCGATTCGTTTACGTGGGTACAAGTTGCGACGAAATACTCGTCGTTAATCCTCCGATCGCGTACGGCTATAACGCTCATAAATTTTAGTTTATTACGGCGAACACTTTAAGTTATTTATTAATATCACTTCGGATTTAATAAGCCGGGTTTAGCGCGGCGTTTACCTAGTTTTCGGGGCGGTCGGCCGTTACTTACTTACCCCGTAGCTCGAGCGTGAACGTCCAGCGTAGCCGCCGAGCATACCTTAGGTACGTTTCAGGTTATAACGACGGGCAACGCCGGTACGTCGCAAATCCTTTCCTTGACGGCTTCACGCGTTCGCGGCGCCGCAGGCCGGCGCGGCGCGCAACCGCGTCCG
>DATKVX010000065.1 GCA_035529855.1 bacterium | reverse complement strand
CCGGAAGGTGCGGACGCTTGACGCGGCCGCGTCGGCGCCGGGTCGGCACGAGGTAGTCTGGAACCTGGCGGACGACGGCGGCCGGGGCGTAGCGCCGGGGGTGTACCTGTACCGGCTCAACGCCTCGTGCGGCAGCGCCGTACGCCGTATGGTGGTTACGCGTTAGAGGAACACGGACGGAATAAAAAAGCGGCCCATTTGGGCCGCTTTCTCCTTACATAATATATGTTATAATGCTCTACCCTGGGTGTGGGTGACCGCGGCGAGCGGCAGAGGCGGCGTTTAAGTCTTGATTTTTTGTCGCGGGTAAATTATAATTAAATATATAAGGTATAAATCCATCTCAAAACGTGAGTCGCTGTGGGAACGAGAAGGCTCCCCGGATTGACCGGAGGAAAGAAGATGAAGCGATTATTGGTATTGGCTACGCTGGTGGGCGCCGTCGCGTACGCCGCGCCCAACGTCACGCCGGAACTCGCGGCGCACCTCGACGGGGTCGGCGCAACGGAGCTAGTGCGCGTCCTCGTTGTAATGGAGGAGCAGATACCGCAGGACCGGATAATGGCGTTGACGGACGGCCTGACGCGCAACGAACGCCGTGTGATCGTCGAGGCCGAGTGCTCGCGGTTGGCGGCCTCGAGCCAGCGCGACGTGGTGGCGTTCCTCGAGGGACGCGCCTCGAGCGGCCGCGCCGCGGACATTATGCCGCTCTGGATAGTGAACGCGGTCGCCGCGCGTACGGACCGCGATACCGTCGAAGTCGTCTCGGCGATGCCGGGCGTGGCGTACGTCCACTGGGATAAGGAGATCCCGGTCGACTTACTGCAAGATGTCGTCCCGGCGTTCGAGGACGAGATCGCCTGGAACGTAACGAAGATAAGGGCGCCGGACGTTTGGAACGAGGGCTACGACGGCACGGGCATAGTGGTCTGCGTCGCCGACGGCGGCGTTAACTACAACCACCGCGACTTGGCCGACCACATGTGGACCAAGGCCGGTTACCCCAACCACGGCCGGAGCTTCACGGGCGGCGACCCCAACGATACGATGGACTACGACGGCCACGGCACCCACGTCGCCGGGACCGTCGCGAGCGACGGCACCGCCGGCTCGCAATGCGGCATGGCCCCCAACGCCCAGATCATGATAGCGAAGTTGGGTAGCTCGGACAGTACGTGGTTTGCCGCCTGGCAGTGGGCCATTACCGAAGGGGTCGACGTCATTACCTCGTCCTGGTCGAAGAAATACCCTGACTATCCCGCCTACGGCTTACACCGCGCGGCGAGCGAGAAGACGCTGGCCGCGGGCGTCTTCCATACCAACTCCATCGGCAACCAGGGCAACCAGACCGGCTCCTATCCCATCCCGTTCAACATCGCGACGCCGGGCAACTGCCCGCCGCCCTGGCTCCATCCCGACCAGACGCTGCGCGAGGGGATATCCGGGACCGTGGGCGTGGGCGCCACCGACTCCGGCGACAACCTGGCGTACTTCAGCGGCCGCGGCCCGGCCAGCTGGGACAAGGAACGCCACCCGCAATGCGCGCCCTACGACGACTACCACTGGAGCCCCGGCCTGGGCTTGATCAAGCCCGATTTCGTTGCCCCGGGGGTTAACGTTAAGTCCTGCGACTACCGCAATACTTCCGGGTATACCTTAAAGAGCGGCACGTCGATGTCCACGCCGTGCGCCGCGGGCGCGGTGGCGTTGCTGTTGGACTTCGACGACGCGTTGCCGCCCGCCCAGATCGAGCGTGCTCTCGAGCTCACGGCCGACCCCTTACCCGGCCAAACAAAAGGCACGAAGGTGAATCACAACGGCGCCGGCCGCATAAACGTGTACGCCGCGCTGCAATTCCTCAAGGCCTCTACCGGCATCGACCTCAAGTACTTCCGCGCCGCCGGCCTCGAGGACCGCGTCCGGCTGGCGTGGGACTGCGAGAGCAGCGCGTACGCCGGCTTCAACGTTTACCGCGAGGCGAAGGGCGACGCGGCGGACGCCGGCCGGGAGCGCGTAAACGCGGCGTTGATAACGGGTCAGGCGCCTTTCGCGTACGAAGACCGGGACGTCGTCGCGGCGACGACGTACGAGTATTGGCTCGAGGTGGTCCCGACGACGGGCAAGGCC
>DATKVX010000064.1 GCA_035529855.1 bacterium | reverse complement strand
AACAGCGCCTTCACGCGGCCGAGGGAGGCGGGCGCTACCGCCGGGGGGGACCAGCGGAAATATTGGACGCGGCAGTTCTCGACTTCGGCGACGTAAACCCTATTGGTCGCCGAGTTTTTATCAACGGCGACGGGTCTATTGAAGTAGCCGCTACCGCTACCCATCGAACCCCACTTGCCCAGGAAGGAACCACTCGGGGTGAAATATTGGATGCGGCAATTGGTCGTGTCCGCAACGTAAACCGTGCCGTTATCCCCTACGCCAATTCCGCAAGGCTGTAAGAATTGCCCGTCGCCCGAGCCGCGCGAACCGAACTTCCCCAGAAAGGAACCGGTCCGCGTGAAGTATTGAATACGGTTGCTATAGACATCGACGACGTAGACGTGACCGTTGGGGTGAATGGCGACGCCGGCGATGCGCTGGAATTCGCCGTCGCCGGACCCGACCTTGCCCCACTTGCCGAGGAACGAACCCGCAGGCGTGAGGTATTGGATGCGGCAGTTACCGATATCGGCGACGTAGACGTTGCCGCCAGGCGCGAAAGCGACGTCTAACGGCCAATGGAATTGGCCGTTGCCCGAGCCCGACGAGCCCCACTTGCCGAGGAAGGACCCGCTCGCGGTGAAGTATTGGATGCGGTCGTTACACGTGTCGGCGACGTAGACGTTGGCGTTGGGGGCGACCGCTACGCCACCAGGTTGCCTGAACTCCCCGTTGCCCGAGCCGTATTTGCCGAACTTGCCGCGGTACGAACCCGTCGGAGAGAAATACTGAATTCGGTCGTTTCCGTTATCGACCACGTAGACGCGGCCGTTGGGCGCGACGGCGACGTCACAGGCGCCGTAGAATTGGCCTTCGCCGGTGCCGAACTCGCCCCACTTGCCCTCGTAGACCCAGACGCCGTAGGCCGCGCTGGCCGCGACGAGCGCCGTGACGGCCGCGAAAATTACCGCCCTCTTCATTTCGCTCTCCTTCCGCCCTAAACTCAGGGCATTAAATATAATAATGAAATACCCGAGTGGCGCACGAGGCCCGACTCGGGTGTTGTTTACTATCCCGGAACTACGGCCCCGTCGGCGGTCGCGCGATATCGTTCCCCTCGTTTCCCAACGTGCGGCATACCGGCTCCCCGCCAACATCGCACATCGGTTCGTCGCCGAGCGCTTCGAACTCTTCGTGAACCATTATTGAACAAAGCCGTAACATAGTCAAGGAAAATATATATACTTGACAATATCAGTTATATTCTCATAACAAAAGGCCATAACTTAGCCGAGGCCCGCGATTAAAACGGGCCCCCTTGGCGGCGAC
Source organism: bacterium (assembly GCA_035529855.1). NCBI lineage: Bacteria > bacterium. The sequence continues at coordinate 44,523 of DATKVX010000064.1, read as the reverse complement.
CCGTTCATATCTTGTATTTCGCATTTTAACGGAACAACGCCTTCACGCGGCCCAGCGACGCGGGCGCAACCCCCAAGTTATTCGGGCAATGGACCTCGTACACGTAATCCGGAGTGGAGTTCACCCCGACCCACAAGTATTCGCCGTAGTAGCACATGCCCTGCGGATTGGTGGCCGGGGAAGCGAAGGACGCCGCAACCGTACCCGCGGTCGTGCACCCGTATACGTAGTTGACGTTCGCGTCCCCTCCCCATACGAGTTCGTTCCGCCAGTCCCAGGCGTTGTCCCCGTAGAAGGCGGGGGTATAGGAAAAGGAGGATATGATGCTGCCGTCGCTCGGCCGGTGGCGCCAGGTCGTCGTGCCAGCGTTCACGAATAGGCCGTCATGATTCACGCCGCCGTCGCCGCGCGCCTTCAGCGCCAGACCCGAGACGGCGTGGTTCGCGGCCCAGGAATACAGCACGCTCCCGTTGACGGACCGGCATCGGTATACGCGCCGGTTGTTGAAGTTGCCGGTCCACAGGTAGCCCGGGTCCTCGTACGTTAATCCCCGCGTATACTCGGCGCAAGGAGAGACGAACGAACTATATATGGAGCCCGTGGTATGGTGGACCAGGAAGATCCGCCAGCCGCTCGTATTTTGGTTGCAGAACAGCCACATTTGCGTGGCGTTGTTGGCGTGGGCCAACGCGATCGGGGCGCGATAAGGCGCGGTGAAAGAGGCGACGACGTCGCCCAAATCGGCGAACGCCGCGCCGGCCGTCACGGCCAGGATAACGCCGGACAATAGTACTTTTTTCACGGTATTCCCTTCCTATAACAGGCGTGAACAATAACGGCCCAAGAAACCGGCGGGGTCGGGAGGCCGTTGTACAGTAACGGCCGACACCAAGGGGGGTCGGGCCGACGCTAAGGTCGGCCGCCGCCGTGCCTAGCCACTTTTCTCGCCTGCGCCCTTCTGACCCGCGCCGCTCTGGCCTGCGCCGCTTTGACCGGCGCCCTTCTGGCCCGCGCCCTTGGCCCGACGGTCGCAAAGCAACTCGCCTCCCACGCCCACGTTCTCGGCCTCGTTCTCCCGGATTAAAACGATAATAGCTTCCGTCGGTATATCCTCGTACGCGGCCGCGGCCGCTTTGGTAAGCCCTTCCGCGAGGTCGCGTTTCTTTTCGACCGGTATGGGCGGCCCCTCAACAGTTATCGTCGGCATACGCGTCGCTCCTCTCGTTGAAATTTTACCTTAGTTAAATTCTCGCCGCGGCTAACGCCGGTCGCGGGCGATGCGCTCCCGCAGCTCGGCGATGCGGCGCTCGGTGCTCTCTTTGGGCCGGCGGGCGTAACTGCGTTTCAGGAAGGCCAGCTTGACGAGGCGGTTGTACATCCGCCGGACGTGCAGGAATCCGCCCAGGTCGAAGGCGACCAGGAACCGGAGCTCCCACCCCAGCCGGCCGAACCACTTCGAGACCTGGCGATAGTCGCGCTCGCCGATGGCCCCCGAAACGACCTCCGCGCGCAACTCTTTTTTTATCCAGTGCCACTCCGTGAACCACACGACTATTACGACCAGCAGCAAGGCGAACAAGGCCCCCCAGTGCACCAGGAACGACACCAGGACGCCGGCGTCGCCGCCCACGCTCACCAGCGCGTTGTGCAGAAAATGCGCCCCCACCGCGGCGCTGAAGAAGAAGAGCACCGCCAGGCCGCCCAGCCAGCAACTTCGGACCACCTTGGCGATGCCGAAGCCCAGGCCGGTGAGGGCGGTGAAGAAGGCGTGGTTGAGGCCGAAGACGAAGACCCGCAGGATGAAGACGAACCCCATGGCCTCGACGCCCCCCTCCGACGCGGCGCCGAAGAGGCGAAATATATCCTCGATCCAGGCGAAGCCCACGCCCACCAGCGCGCCGTAGATGATGCCGTCCAGGATGTCGTCGAGGTGGTGGCGCAGCGCGACGAAGACGAGGAGCAGCGCGATAGCCTTCGCGGACTCCTCCACTATCGGCGCCACGACGGAACTCATGAAGACGTCAGCGGCCCAGGCGTCCAACAGATACGGGAGCGGCAGGCGGAAGATGAGCTCGACCACCAACGAGATTATCACCGCCGGCACGGCGCCCCACAAAAAGACCAGCCCTAAAAGCCACACCGGGTCCTTCTCGAACCGGTCCAGGAACCATATCAGTATCAAGCTCGCTACGGTCGTCAGCGTTACCGCCAGCGTCGCCGCCAAGTACTCCACGCCGCACTCTCCTGTCGGAAAACTATCGCCCTTGCCGACCTCTGCGTATTCATAATAGGGTAAGCGTCCGCCGCAGACAAGGGAAATACCGGCCCGGCCGACATTACCCTTGCGCCGCGCCGCCGGGGCGCTTATAATCCGGCGAAAGGCCCAGGGCGTTAATTCGCCGCGTTTGAGCGTGAACGAATCCGTAATAATTATCGGTACGGGCGAGGAGGCCCGCCGCCTGGCCCGCGACGTGGAGAAGGGCGCCGCGCCGCCGCTCTCCTTGCTCGACTTCGCCGCCGACGCCCGGGGGTTGCGCGAGCTGCTGCCGCGCCAAGAAGACGTCGCCGTCGTGGTGGCCGAAGCGCCCTCCAAGGACGGGGCGCTGGAGGCGGTGGCCGCGGCGTGGGAGGCGGGCGCGCCGGCGTACGTCGCCGCGGATATCCTGGCCGAGCTCGCGCCGGTCGCCAGCACCGTGGCGATAGCCGGGCGGGAGTTCGTGCCGTTCCCCGGCGTCCGGCGGGGCCTGGTGCGCGGCCTGACGAAGTGGCTTATGGATAAGCTCGTGGCCGCGGCGTTCATCGTAATCCTAACGCCCGTCTGGCTGCCGATGTTCGTCGCCGTCAAGCTCGACTCGCGCGGGCCCATAATATTCCGCCAGAAGCGCGTCACGCGAGGCCGCCGCGAGTTCAACATGTACAAGTTCCGCACTATGTTCGCCTCCGTACCCAAGTACCAGCAGTCGCCCCCCGGCGGCGACGACATCCGCGTTACGCGCGTGGGACGCTTGCTGCGTAAACTCGGCCTGGACGAGACGGCGCAGCTCATAAACGTCGTCAAGGGCCAGATGAGCCTCGTCGGCCCGCGGCCGGAGATGGCGCGCGAGGCCGCGGAGTACGAGCCCTGGCAGAACCTCCGCCTGAGCGTCAAGCCCGGCATCACCGGCCTGTGGCAGATAGCGGGCCGCGCCGACCGCGCCATCCGCGAGAGCCTGGAGTTCGACTTCTACTACATCGCCAACCAAACGCCGGCGATGGACGCGCGGATATTCCGCAAGACCATACCCATCCTCTTCGGCAAGGGGGGCGGCCACTGATGCGCGTCATCGCCGTAGGGACGCCGGCGTTCGCGCTGCCCACCTTCGACGCGCTCCACGAGGCGCCGGACGTCGAAATAGCGCAGGTCATAACCAAGGCCGAGCACCCCGGCGGCCGGGGCCTTAAGCCCATATACCCGCCGGTGTACGAGTGGGCGCGGGATAAAGGGCTGCCGGTGGTACAATTGGAGAAGCTCGCGCGCGCCTACGACGCGGCCTCGAGCGAGGTGGACGTAAGCGTGGACGCCGTCGTCGTCGTGGCGTCGGCCTTCTTCGTCCCGGCGTGGCTGCGCGAGCCGCAACCCGACGGCCTCGTAAAATACGGCGCGGTAAACCTCCACCCGTCATTATTGCCCGAGCTCCGCGGCCCGGCGCCCGTCAACTGGGCCATCATCGAGGGGTACGCCGAGACGGGCGTTACGACCATCCGCCTCGCCGAAGAGTTGGACGCCGGCGACGTCCTGCTGCAGGAACGGCTCGCCATAGCACCCGGCGAAACGGCCGGCTCGCTGGCCGAGAAGCTGGCGCGGCTCGGCGCGCGCGTCGTCGTAGATACGTTGCGCGGTTTGGCTCGAGGCGACATACGGGCCAGGCCGCAGGACCCGAACGAAGCGAACATCCTGTACCGGCCGAAGATAACCGCCGACGTTCGCGCGGTCGATTGGTCGGAGCCGGCGGCCAAGCTCGAGCGCCTGGTGCAAGGCCTTTACCCCGACGCGCCGGCGCGGGCGTCGCTGGCCGGCGAGCTGGTGCAAATCCTGGGGGCGGAGCCGGCCGAAGGCCCGGCCGACGCGGCGCCGGGGACGATTACGGCGGTGGACGAGGCCGGCGTCGTCGCGGCCTGCGGCGAAGGCGCCCTCAAACTCACGCGGGTGAAACCGGCGGGCCGCGGCGAGATGACGGCGCACGCCTTCGCCCTCGGCCGGCGGCTGGCCACGGGCGACCGCTTCGACTAACCGATAGCCGTTACGCAAGTGAGCCGGAAATATTTAAAATTGTACTTATGGGGCGCGGCCTTCGTCGCCGTCTTCGCGCTCAGCCACACGGCGTTCCTCTCCGACGTCTTCACCGTATTCGACGGGGGACGGGGCGCGGGCTTCATACTGGGCGCGCCCGGGCAGACGCCGGCGCCGCCGTCGTGGGTATTCCGATACGCGTGGCTGCTGGCCGGGGCGCTGTGCTTCGCTCCGGCGGCCGCGCCGCTGGGCCGCTCGGCGCTGCGGTTCGCCGCGTACTGCCGCCGCGAGCTGGGCGACTGGTGGGTGGCGGGAACGTTGGGCGTGGCGGCGGCGGTGGCCGCGGCCTGCTTCGCGTACTTCTCGCTGGGGGGCGAGGGCCACACCTGGGAGGAGCGCGAGTACGGGTTTCAGGCCCGCATCTTCGCCGCCGGCCGCCTCACCGCGACGGCGCCGGCCACCGACGCGTACGTCGCCGACGAGAACCGCTCGGGCAACTTCCTGGTGGGGCCCAACGAAGGGGTGCGCGACGGCAAGTGGTTCACGATATTCGTACCAGCCTGGCCGCTGCTGCTGGCCGCCGGGACCGCGCTCGGGAGGCCGTGGCTCGTCAACCCCTTCATAGCGTTCTTCACCGCCCTCGCGCTCTACGGCTACGGCCGGCGCATCGTCGGCGCCGACGCCGCGCTGGCGGGCGTGTTGCTGTACACCGTCTCGCCGTTCGCGACCTTCAACAACGCGTCGCTCTTCGCCGAGCCCGCGTTCCTGCTGTTCCTGGTGCTCTTCCTGTGGGCCTTCGACGCGGGCCGCGAGCCGGAAAAGCCGTCGCTTATGGCGGTCGCCGGCGCGCTGCTGGTCGTCGCCTTCGCCGTCCGCGACTACGCGGCCTTCGCCGCTTTGCCCGCGGTAGCGCTGCTGTTCTACGACGTGGCGCGCAAGAAGACGAGCGGGTACGCGCTCTCCTATTTCGTACTGGGCGTCGCCCTGGCCGCGGGGCCGCTCTTGTATTACAACTACGCGACGAGCGGCGCGGCGTTCACGTTCCCGCGTTCGCACGCGCTGCATACGCGCTTCGGCATCTCGCTGCCGTTCCTCTCGCCGTACCTGGCGTACTTCACGACGCGGCGGCTGTGGGTCCTCGCGACGGACGTCATGGGGTGGCCGTTGATATCGCTCGCGCCGGCGCTGGTCCCCCTCTTCCTGAAAAAACTACCGCGCCCCGCGCGTTTGGCGTACGCGGTGGCCGCGGCGACGTTACTCCTCTATATCTTGCCGTACGCGGACGGTATAAATTACGGCGCGCGGTTCTACTACGGCGCGCTCCCGGCGGCGCTGCTGGGCGGCGGCCTGGGCCTGACGCTGCTCCCCTCGTGGTTGCAGAGTAAATGGGGTTTCGCGCGCGGCACGGCCGCGGCGGCCGCGCTGCTCGCCGTCGCCGTCGCGACGGTCCCGTACGTCGTCGCGCTCGAGGCCGCGTACGGCGGCGCGTGGGCCTTCCCGGAGGGCAAGCGCCCCTGGGCCTCGCGCCGGCTCGAGTGGGCGCTTGAGGAGTGGAACGTAAAAGAGGCTATAATCTTCGTCGCGCCGGAGGAACGGTGCGGCGGCCCGCCCCCCAACGACGCCGCGCTGAAGAACCGCATCATATACGCCCGCGACCGCGGCCCGCGCAACGCCGCCTTCGCCGCGCTCTTCATGCCGCGCCCCTACTTATTGTGCGACTACCGCGAATTCGAAAAGACCGGCGTCATCCGCGTGCTTGAGCTCGAGCCGGAGCGCGACGCCGCCGAAAGGAGTACGGAATGATACTGCACCACGGCACCGGCCCGGAGTTCACCGAGGTTACGGTCAAGGCCGCGGTCGACGCCTGCCGCGAGCGTAAAATCAAACGCCTCGTCGTGGCCTCGACCACCGGCACCACCGCCCGCGCGGCCCACGCCGCCGTCAAGGGCGGCGACGTCCAACTCGTCGTCGTAACGCACAACACCGGCTTCGGCGAGGAGGGCGAGCAGAAGTTCCCCGCCGAGCTCCGCGCCGAACTGGAGGCCGGGGGGACGCGCGTCCTCACCGGCACGATGGTATTCCGCAGCCTGGGCCGCGCCATCCGCGATAAGACGGGCGGCGACCAGGAGACGCTGGTGGCGTCGGCGCTGCGCGTCCTGGGCGAGGGGACGAAGGTGTGCGCCGAGATAGCGATGATGGCGGCCGACGCCAGCCTGGTTCCGCCCGAAGACGTACTGTGCGTCGCGGGGACAGGCCGCGGCGCCGACACCGCCGCGGTCGTTCGCGCCGTCCCGTCGAACAAATTCTTCGACCTCAAGATACGAGCGTACGTCGCGAAGCCGTACGAGTTTTAACCTTACGCCTTTGACGCCCAACGACCCACGACGGGTCGGCCGTTTGAAATGTTCGGCCTATTAATGTATAATCAACGAAATGGCCACGCCTCCTGAGCAACGAGCCGTTTTAATCGCCGGCGGCCGCGTCGTCGACCCGGCGGGCGGCACCGCCGACGAGGATATATTAATCGAGGACGGCCGCGTCGCCGCCCGGGGCGCGGCCCTCAAAACACCGCCCGGGGCGGTCGTCGTCGACGCCGCGGGCAAGTACGTCTTCCCGGGCCTCATCGACATGCACGTCCACCTCCGCGAGCCCGGCCGCGAGGACAAGGAGACCATCGCCTCCGGCACGCGGGCCGCGGTCATGGGCGGCTTCACGTCGGTGTGCGCCAAGGCCAACACCTTCCTGGTGATGGACAACCCGACGGTGGTGGAGTTCGTGCACTCGCGCGCCGAGGCCGCGGCCTTCGCCCACGTCTTCCCCGTCGGCTCGGTCACCGAGGGCCTGCGGGGCTACGGCAGATTGTCGGAGATCGGCAGACTGAAGGAGGCCGGCGTCGTCGCGCTCTCCGACGACGGCGTACCGGTGGTATCGAGCGACGTCATGGTCGCGGCCTTGCGCTACGCCACCGACTTCGGCCTGCCCCTCATCGCCCACTCGGAGGACTACGCCCTGTCGGCGGGCGGCGCCGTGACGGAGGGACCGGTCTCGAGTCGGACGGGTCTGCCGGGCATCCCCCCGGAGGCCGAGGAGGTGATGGTCGCCCGCGACCTCGCGCTGCTGCGGCAGGCGGGCGGCAAGCTCCACGTGGCGCACGTGAGCGCCGCCGCCTCGTTGGCGCACATCCGCGGCGCCAAGGCCCGGGGACTGGACGTAACCTGCGAGACCACGCCGCACTATCTGTTGCTGACCGCCGACGCGGCCGAGTCGTTCGACGCCAACGCCAAGATGAACCCGCCGCTGCGGGACGAAGAGGACCGCCGGGCGATACTGGCCGCCGTCGCCGACGGAACCGTGGACTGCGTCGCCACCGACCACGCGCCCCACACCGCCGCGGAGAAGGACAAGGAATTCGCCCGGGCGCCCTTCGGCGTCGTGGGCCTGGAGACGGCGCTCCGTTTGATATACACCTACCTGGTCCTTCCGGGTGTAATTTCGCTCGAGCGTATGGTAGAATTGATGTCGGGCAACCCGGCGCGGCGGCTCGAGCTGGAGGGCCGCGGGACGCTGGCGCCGGGGGCCCGAGGCGACGTCACCGTCTTCGACCCGGAAGCACAAGACACGATACGCGCGGCGTCGTTTTACTCCAAAGGGAAGAACACGCCGTTCGAAGGGTGGGCCGTGCGGGGCCGGGTGGATACGGTGCTGGTGGACGGCCGGCCCGTCGTGCGGGACGGCCGCCTGGCGGAGACGGCCGAGACCGCCTAAGTCGATATGAAGCATTTCGTCGATATATCGCGGCTTTCCAAGCAGAGCCTGACGGCGCTGCTGGACGTGGCCGACGAGATGGTACCGCTCGCGCGCGACGGAACGGACATCGCCGCCGGTAAGATCCTGGCCACCCTTTTCTACGAGCCGTCGACGCGGACGCGCCTTTCGCTCGAGTCCGCGATGCAGCGGCTGGGCGGCCGGGCGCTGGGGTTCGCCGACGCCGCGGCCTCCTCCGTCGCCAAGGGGGAGTCGCTGGCCGACACCATCCGAACGGTCGACAAGTACGCCGACGTCATCGCCCTCCGCCACCCGGCGGAGGGGGCGGCGCTGGCCTGCTCGTTCTACTCGGAAGTCCCCGTTATAAACGCCGGCGACGGCGGCCACCTCCACCCCACGCAGACGCTGCTCGACCTGTTGACGATAAGGCGCGAGCTGGGCCGGCTGGAGAACCTGAGCGTGGTGCTGGCGGGCGACCTGCGCTACGGCCGGACGGCGAGCTCGCTAGCGCTGGCGCTGGCGCCGTTCAAGCCGCAGCTGGTGTGCGTCGCGCCGGAGGGGCTCGAGCTCCCGCCCCACGTCGCGCGGCGGCTCCGGGCGGAGCTGGGGACGGCGGTGGAGGAGACGGACGACCTGGCGGCCGCCGCTCGAGGCGCCGACGTCCTCTACGTGACGCGCATCCAGCAGGAGCGCTTCTTCTCCTCGGACGACTACCTCAAGGTCAAGGGCTCGTACGTGGTGGACAAGCGGGTCGTCGAGCGGATGCCCGAGGGCTCGCTGGTGCTGCACCCGCTGCCGCGGGTGGACGAGATTCCGCCGGCGGTGGACGACGACGCCCGGGCGCGGTACTTCGAGCAGATGCGCTACGGCGTGCCGGCGCGGATGGCGCTCATCGCGGTCCTGCTGGGCCTGGTGGATAAAGATATACCCTACAAAGAGGTCCGCGGCGAGGAGCTCGAGCTCCCCTGCCCCAACCCGCGCTGCATCACGGCCTCGGAAAAATATTTAAAAAACTCCTACACGCCGATACTGGATAAAACCGAGTCGCTCTTCGGCGAGCTGGGCGAGGGCAAGCGCTACCGGTGCCTGTATTGCGACTACGAGGTAGTGGTGTGATTTAGAATGGCCGATATTAGCGCCACCGAAAACGAATTCCGAAGCCAATTAACGTCATGGCTTAACGGGTATTTCCAAGCGGGTAATTACCCATTCGAAAACGCAACAAATGACGTATCGATCGCGGTCGAAGATACGCATTTATTTATCGACGTCGTCTTATGGCTCAACCGCGAAGCGAAGTTAGCTTTTTGTTTATTCGAACTAAAAACGCCGGAAACGGCTGTACACGATTCCGCCCTACTGGAAAACGCCCGCGTTAAAGCGAACGCCCTTCACGTTAAATACTTCGTAACCTGGAATATGCAAGAACTCGTCATATGGGAGGTCAAAGACGAGGGTCGGGGGCACGCGGCGCTACCCAAACGTTACCCCACGCTGGATATGATCCAAAAGGCCGACGACTGGACGGTAGACTATAAACGCCGGGCGTTGGAAACCTTATGTAAAGAATTACTGGACGACTTAGCGTGGCTTTCCCAACACGAGCATATAACCCGAATCCCCCTCGACGCCCGTTTCTTCGTAGGCCGCCTCCGCGAAACGGCCGATAAGCTATTCCCGCTCTTCGCCCAGACGATAAAAGCCAACTTGGGGGAGGATAAAAAGCTTCGGGCAGCTTTCGACGCGTGGGGTAAAAAACAAGGCGTTAAAAACCCGCTCGCCCAAATTGATACCGTAAGCAACCAAGCGGTCTACCGTTTATTATGCAAGATAATTTTTTATGAGACATTGCGCGGCCGCTATAACCTAAAACCCCTGGCTCTTATGGACGTTGACGCACGGACCGCCCAGCAGGTACTTCGCGAACGCTTCGCCGAAGCTAAAAATATAGATTGGTTCGCGGTATTTGAAGATGACTTAATAGACGAATTGCCTTGGCCGGACTTGGCGGTGCCCGAAATCTCCGGACTTTTGGGAAGTTTGGAAAACTATTCCTTCCACTCGGTTCCGCAAGACGTAATAGGTAAAGTTTTCGAAGGTTTGATCCCGCACGAAGAACGCCATGGCCTCGGCCAATATTTCACGCCCGAAAACCTTGTAGATTTTATTCTCGCTTTTTGCGTACAAACAGCGAACGACGCTATTTTCGATCCGACATGCGGCACGGGTACTTTCCTTATTAGGGGTTACGACCGCCTCGGCTTCCTCGGTAATCTGAGCCACCGAAAGCGTCTGGCCCAACTTTGGGGCAACGATATAGCCCACTTCCCAGCGGCCTTGGCGACGATCAACCTCTTCGGCCAAGACCTCGGCGATACGGCAAACTTCCCCCGTATTATCCCGAAAGACTTCTTCGATATCAATCCGGGGGACGTCTTCCCGTTCCCACCGCCCACCGGGCCGACCGAAGCCGTAAAGGTCATAGACGTCCCGATGCCCGAATTCGACGCGGCCGTTGGCAACTTCCCGTACATAAAGCAAAAACTTATCCCAAACAAAGGAAAAATCGAAGGCGTACTACAACGCGATTGGCCGGGTTACGCGCAAAGGCTTTCGGGCCAGCCGGACGTTTACGCATCTATGTTCTTCCACGCCGCAGTTTTTTTGAAAACCGGCGGCCGTCTCGGCTTCGTAACCTCCAACGCGTGGCTCGACGCCGCGTACGGCTACGAACTTCAAAAGTTCTTCTTGGATAAGTTTAAACTTGTCGCCGTTATCGAGTCGCGGTGCGAACCCTGGTTCGAGCAGGCCGCGGTCAATACGGTATTCACGGTCCTAGAACGATGCGATAATGCGGACGAAAGGGAAAACCATAACGTAAAGTTCGTCAAAGTCCGGCGCCCCTTAAAAGATATGTTCCCTCACGACCCAAAGCTGAAGCAGCGTGAGCGTTGGCAATCGATTGAAGGGCGGGCGCGCGTAATAGAGAACGCCGGTAACGACTTATACAAGCAAGAAGGGGAAAAAATAGTAAGCACGCTTCAGGGGTTGAAGTCCGTTCAAAACGGCGATTTCCGCATACGCATGAAGAACCAACGCGAACTTCGGGAAGAGCTCGTGGCGGCGGGCCGAACCGTAAAGTGGAGCCAATATCTACGGGCGCCCGAGATCTATTTCGAGGTTAAAGAAACTTTGGGCGAAAAACTAAAGCCGCTCAAAGAATTCGCCCAAATAGACCGCGGGTTAACGACGGGCATTAACGATTTTTTCTATATGACGCCCGAGCAGGCTGAAGAAAGGAGCATAGAAAAAGAATACCTTGCGCCCGTATTCAAATCGCCGCGTCATAGCGATAATATCTTAATAGAACCGGAAGACTTGAAAGTATTACTGTTTAAATGCCGCGAGGCTAAGGAGGTACTCAAAAAGAAAAGCCGGATGGGCGCACTTAAATATATAGAGGAAGGCGAAGTTCGCCGCAACGCCGCCGGCGTTTTATACTCGGAAGTACCCTCCGTTAAAGACAATAAGCCCGGTTGGTGGGCGGTACGCGAATTCGAACCGGCGCCGATATTTTTCGCGAAGGGTTACGACGCCAAATTATCCGGTTATTTCTCTAAAGAACCTATCGCGTGCGATTGCCGTATTTATTACGTTAGACCTAAAAACGGGGTTAACGAGAAATTATTAGCCGCTACCTTAAATTCCGTTTTAAATTACTTATTCAAAGAATTAATAGGAAGGGTTATGCTTGGCGAAGGTGTTCTAGATATAATGGTTTCCGATTACGATAATTACTTAGAGATACCCGACTTAACTACGATTCATAACGAAAAACAAAAAGCTATTACGGATGCCTTCGACAAATTAACGATCCGTCCTGTTAAACCGGTACCCACGGAATTCGAAGAACCCGACCGGCGGGCTTTAGATACGGCGATACTGGAAGCGCTAGAGCTAGACGTCGATAAGTACCTCGGTCCTTTGTATGCTGCGGTTACGGAACTCGTCCAGGAGCGGCTCTCCTTAGCAGGGCAACGTAAAAAGATAAAAAGAGAAAGCTTCACGAAGGATATAGCCCGGGTTAAAGACGACGTTGTGCGGGCCGTTCTACCGCAGGGTTTCAAACCCTTCCCGGACGCGTACGTGACGTACGGCCGTAGCGACGAGTTCAGGATGCAATCGTTAGGGAACGGGCCTTTCAAATTGGGCGCTTATTTCTTGGGTGGCCGCGAGGTTCTAGACAATGCAGGTCGGTTAATAGTACGCGCGGCCTCCGAGGAAGAGGCGCGTTTCGTCGTTTACTCGTTCCAACCGGACGTTTATACGCTAAAAATACCGAACGACGCCGTCAAAGTCCACAACGCCGTGGTCGACCACGAAAAGTATTTAAAAGATAAATTCGAAGAAATATACCGCGAATTTACCGCGCGCCTCGGCTCCGGGGAAGCGGCCGAACGCCTTACCCGAGAGATATTCGAAGAACACGGTATTCCGTTAATATTCCTGAAAGAATAAAATGGGCATCCTCTCCAAAATATTCGGGACCAAGTACGCGCGCGACATCAAGAAGATGATGCCGCGCGTCGACGAGATAAACGCCGTCTACGAATCGCTGCGGGACGTACCGGAGGAGGAGTTCCTCGCGCGGACGGACCGCTTCCGCGAGGATTTCCGCGCCGACCGCGAGGACTTCCTGCGCAAAAGCCTGCCGAGTTATCTGGGCGAGGAGGAGGCCGAGGCGCACGTCGACGAGTACCTGGCCGCCCCGGTGCCGCTGTGGGAGGACATGCTGGAGCGCCACCTGCCGCGGGAGATGGCGCCGGAGGACCGGCGCGTCAAGGCCGAGCAATTCGGCAAGGACGCCTGGGCGCGGCGCGACGAGAAGCTGGAGGAACTGCTGGCCGAGGCGTTCGCCACCGTGAAGGAGGGCGCGCGCCGGCTCCTGGGCCAGAAGTGGGAGGTCTCGGGCCACGAGACGACGTGGGACATGGTCCACTTCGACGTCCAGCTCGTCGGCGGCATAGCGCTGCACCACGGCCGCATCGCCGAGATGGCCACCGGCGAGGGCAAGACGCTGGTCGCGACGCTGCCGCTGTACCTCAACGCACTGGCCGGCGACGGCTGCCACCTCATCACCGTCAACGACTACCTCGCGCGCCGCGACGCGGAGTGGGTGGGCCACCTGCTCGAATACCTCGGCGTCACCATGGGTTGCATCCAGTCCGGCATGTACCCCAAGGACCGGCGCGAGCAGTACGACAAGGACGTCACCTACGGCACCAACTCCGAGTTCGGCTTCGACTACCTGCGCGACAACGGCGTGGCGCTGCGCGCCGAGGAGCAGGTCCAGCGAGGCCACGCCTTCGCCATCGTCGACGAGGTGGACAGCGTCCTCATCGACGAGGCCCGCACGCCGCTCATCATCTCGGGGCCTTCGCGCAAGGACTACGCCCACAAGTACAACGAGTTCAAGCCGCTGGTGGAGCGGCTGGTGCGCAAGCAGCTCGCGCTGTCGGCGGAGCTGATGGACGAGGCCGAGGCGGCGCTGGAGGAGGGCGACGACGGCGACGCGTACTACGACCTCCTCAAGGTCAGGAAGTCCAACCCCAAGAACCGGCGCGTGCTCAAGCTCTTCGAGGACCCGAAGCTCAAGAAAGAGGTCCAGCGCGTCGAGATGGAAATAATGCGCGATAAGAAGATGCCCGAGCTCGCCGAGGAGCTCTACTTCTCGCTGGACGAGAAGGGCCACGCCGTCGAGCTGTCCGAGCAAGGCCGCGAGTTCCTCTCGCCGTCGGACCCGGCGCTGTTCGAGCTGCCCGACATCGAGACCCGCCTCTCCGAGATAGAGGGCGACGAGGACACCTCCGAGGAGGAGAAGGAGGCGCTGCGCGAGGAGCTGCGCGTCGAGTACGAGGAGAAGAACGAAAAACTCCACAACATAAGCCAACTCCTGCGGGCGTATTTACTATTCGAGAAGGACGTGGAGTACGTCGTCAAGGAAAACCGCGTCGTCATCGTCGACCAGTTCACCGGCCGCCTTATGCCCTCGCGGCGCTACTCCGACGGCCTGCACCAGGCGCTGGAGGCCAAAGAGGAAGTAGAGATCGAGCGCGAGACCATGACGCTCGCCACCATCACCATCCAGAACTACTTCCGCATGTACAAGAAACTCGCCGGCATGACCGGCACCGCGGAGACCGAGGCCCAGGAGTTCTTCGACATCTACAAGCTCGACGTCATGGTCATCCCCACCAACGAGCCGGTGCGCCGCATCGACTACGAGGACGTCATCTTCCGCACCAAGCGCGAGAAGTATAACGCCATCATCGAAGAGATCATGCGGATGCACGAGGCCGGCCGGCCGGTGCTGGTGGGTACGGTCTCGGTGGACGTCTCCGAGACCATCTCGCGCCTGCTCAAGCGCCGCAACGTCCCGCACAACGTCCTCAACGCCAAGCATCACCAGCGCGAGGCCGAAATCGTTATGGGCGCGGGCCAGGCGGGCGCCGCCACCATCGCCACCAACATGGCGGGCCGCGGCACCGACATCAAGCTCGCCCGGGAAATCGTCCAGTGCGAAAATTGCGCGCTCTTGTACGGCCCGGGCGACTACCAACCGGACCACCCGGAGTGGGCCAAGACCTGCCGCGACGACGTCCCCTGCGGCCTGCACATCGTCGGTACCGAGCGCCACGAGGCGCGGCGCATCGACCGCCAGCTGCGGGGCCGCGCCGGCCGCCAGGGCGACCCGGGCTCGAGCCGGTTCTTCCTCTCGCTGGAGGACGACCTCATGCGCCTCTTCGGCTCGGACCGCATCGCCGGCATCCTGACGCGGCTGGGCCTGGAGGAAGGCGAGCCCATCGAGCACCCGATGATCACCAAGAATATCGAGCGCGCGCAGAAGCGCGTCGAGGAGCAGAACTTCTCCATTCGCAAGCGCGTCCTGGAGTACGACAACGTCATGAACCGCCAGCGCCAGATCGTGTACCAGCTGCGCAACCAGATCCTCTACAACGAGAACCTACGCGACGACATATTCGAGCTCATACGCTACCAGCTCGAGGACGTAGTCGCCGAGACCGCGCCCGCGGACTTGACGGCCGAGAACTGGGACTACGGCACGATCGCGTCGTGGGTGCGGGCGCGCTTCCCGGCCGAGGTAACCGTCGATAAAATGGCGGCGTTGGGCGAGCCGGACGCCATAGTAGAGTATGTGATGGAGGCCGTGGCCGAGGCGTACGACCGCCGCGAGGAGGCGTACGGCGCGGAGCTGCTGCGCCAACTCGAGCGCTTCGTCATGCTCACCACCCTCGACGAGAACTGGCAGGACCACCTCACCGAGATGGACGAGCTGCGCGAGGGCATCACGCTCCGTTCCTACGGCCAGCTCGACCCGTTGGTGGAGTACAAACGCGAAGCGTACGACATGTTCGAGGGGCTGCTGGGGCGCGTCGACGAGGAGACGGTCTCCAAGATCTTCCGCGTGCACATAGGCCGGGAGGCGCCGACGCCGCAGCCGGCGCAAGTCCGCACCCTCCACCCCGAAATGGAGGCGCTGGCGGCGCGCGCCCGCAAACCGCGCGAAGCCTACGCCAACGCGCCGGAAGGGCCGCAGGCGCAAACGATAGTGCGCAAGGGCCCGAAGATAGGCCGCAACGACCCGTGTCCGTGCGGCTCCGGCAAGAAATATAAAAAATGCTGCGGCGCCGGCGCCCAAGATTAGCCGCCCCCTGAAGCCATCGAAAATCCCCCCGACAACCGCGCTACGTTTACTTTCGCAGCCGCCGCCTGGGCCGTCGCGGTCCTCGCTTTGGCGCTGCGGCTGGCGTACGCCTGGCGCCTGGGAGCGCCGATACCGTGGCCTTCCGTCGTCTCCGGCGCCGTCACGACGTTCGCGCTGGCGGCGCTCGGCCTCCGCTTGGCCGGGCCGCTCGCCGGCGGGGCCGCGGCTTTTGTCTGGGCCGTGTTGCCCGCCTCCATCGTCGCCGCGGTATTTTATCCGCCGGTAACGTACGCCGCCGGCGCCGCGGCGTTCTCGCTGTACTTCTTCGCCGAAGGCGCGGGCCGCCGCGGGTACGTCTCGGACCTGCTGTGGGCGGGAGCGTTGGTGGGCGTGGCCGCGGCCTTTAGCTCCAGCGCGCTCGCGCTCGTCGCGTTCTACTCTTTATTCTCCATATACCGAGCGTTCCGCAGAAACGGCGCCGGCCCCCGGGCATTCGCGTGGTTGGCCGGTTTCGCGCCGGTGGTCGCCGCGGCCGCGACCCTGGAGTACCTCCGCGTCGGGCAGCTCTTCGCCCACCTGCGAGGAACGCCGGCGACGCCGTCGCAATTCTACCCGGAGACGGCGCTGCTGATAAAAAGGCTCGTCGCCGGCGCCGCGGCCATGCTCTGCTGGGACTCGCCGGGCTTCGGCTTCGCCGTCGTCGTCGCGCTCGCGGCGGCGATTTATTTTATTAAGCGACGCTCGAGCGGCGCGCTCTTCTACGCCGGCCTGCTCGTCTTCACGCTGGCGGCGTTTAACTTTACGCCGACATCGCTGCGCGGCTACGCGCCGATGGCGCTCGAGCCGACGCGGTGGCTTCTGGCCGCGCTGCCCGCGGCGGTCCTGGTAGGCGCGGTAACCGGCGAGCTGTGGCGGCCCGGAGGGCAAAACGCGCTGCGCCCCTGGACGGGGGCGCTGGGAGCGGCGGCGGTCCTGGCGACGCTGTTCGTAAACGGCAATATGCACTTCGCGCCGCTCAGCCTGCTGATATTGGCGTTAGCCGTTATTATTACGATAGCGCTCGCGGGGATAGGCCGCCGTCGGCGTGAACCGGCGCCGCTGCTTCATCGTACCGCGGCGGCGCTCATTATATTGATATCGCTCTATCCGGTTGTTATATTATATTTGTGAAATCAGAGGGGTGAAGGCCATAGCGGTTATCCCGGCCTACCGCGAGGAGGGCCGGGTGGGCAAAGTTGTCGCCGGCGTGAGAAATTACCTGGCGGACGTTCTCGTCGTCGACGACGGTTCGCCGGACGGTACGGGCGCGGAAGCGGCTCGAGCCGGCGCGACGGTCGTCAGGCTCGAGCCCAACCGAGGCAAAGGCGCGGCGCTGCTCGCGGGCCTGGCGGAAGCGCGGCGGCGCGGCTTCGACGCCGCGGTAACGCTCGACGCCGACGGCCAACACGACGCCGCAGCCATACCGGCTATGCTGGCGGCGCTCGCGCGGGGCGCCGACGTCGTCATTGGAACCCGTATGAAAGACGTGCGCGGCATGCCACCGCAGCGGGTATTCTCCAACACCTTCACCTCCGCGGTGATTTCGATGTTGGCAGGCCGGATGGTGCGAGACAGCCAGACCGGCTACCGGGCGCTCCGACTGGCCGCGCTCGAGGGGCTCCCGCTCGTACGCCGCGGGTTCGACCTGGAGTCCGAGATGCTGCTCAAGGCTGCCCGCGCCGGCGCCAGGATAGGCCACGTCCCCGTGTCCACCATCTACGGCGACGAGAGGAGCAAGATAAACGTGCTGGTGGACACGTACCGCTTCTTCCGCGTCGTCGTCGCGGACCTGGCCGAGAGGTTGGAGCGATAGTAAAACCGTGACAGCTGCGTTGGAGCTCGAGCGCTTCCCCATCATGGATACGGCGATCCACAACGTCTCCGTGGCCGAGACGTTGGACATCGTCGACGGCTTCGTCGCGGACGGCTCGCCCCGCGTGATCGTCACGGCCAACGTCGACCACCTTATGCTCTTACGCAAGGACGCCGCGTTCCGGGAAGCGTACCGGCGCGCCGACCTCGTGACGTGCGACAGCGTGCCGGTGAAGTGGGCTTTGGCCTTTTTGGGGACGCCGGTGAAGGAGCGCGTCGCCGGCGCGGACCTGTTCGGGGCGCTGGCGGAACGCGCGGCAACCACGGGATACCGATGCTTCTACCTGGGGGCCGCGCCGGGGGTGGCGGAGAAGGCCGCCGGCGTCCTAACGGAACGTTACCCCGGCCTCAACGTCGTCGGTACGTACTCGCCGCGGGTAATGCCGTGGAAGGAGTTGGCCGATGACGAAGAGACGTTGCGGCGCATCCGCGAGGCGAAGCCGGACGTACTCTTCGTCGCGTTCGGCGCGCCCAAGCAGGAGCTGTGGCTCGACGCCGTGCGCGACCGGCTCGGCGTCCCGGCCGCCATCGGCGTGGGCGCCGCCTTCGACTTCGCCGCCGGGACCGTAAAACGCGCGCCGCGTTGGATGCAACGCGCCGGCCTGGAGTGGTTCTTCCGACTTTCGCAAGAACCCCGCCGGCTTTGGCGCCGCTACCTCTTCGTCGACTCGCGTTTCGTCTCCTACGTATTGAGAGAAAAATTCCGCGGCCGGAAGGCCGCGGCGCCGCCGAAAGCCGATTAACTTAAATACCCTCCCGCTACCGCTTCCTTAACCCGCCGCGAACACCGCCTACCGTTCCTCGTCCTCGAAATAACGGTAAGCCACGCCGTAGCGGACCCCCTGCGCGGAGACGACGGCATTGTCGGCGCCGAGCTTATCCAAGAACTCCGCAGCGGCCAGTACGCCCGCCGGGAAGACGTCGGCCCGACCCGCGGGCATGCCGGCCAACCGGCGCCGCTTCGACAGCGGCATAAAGAAAACCCCCTTGCCGATGGCCGCGAGGGTAGCGGCCGATAAGGCGTAACCGTGAACCCGCGCCCCGTCGTACGCCGGCAGCGCCAACTTAAGCGTAGCCGCGGTCGTCGCCGTGCCGCCGGTTAAAACGACGTCGCCCGCCGAGGCCTTTACGTCGACCAACGTACCCCGTACGTAGTTCCGCGCCGCTTCCCACGCCTCGGGCGTTCGCGCCCCGCCGAAGAACCTTTCCGTAACCAGAACGCAGCCCACGGCGTAACTCGCTACCGCCGGGGGGCCGCCGCCGGCCTCGCGCGCCAGTTGGGCGCTACCGCCCCCTACGTCCACCACCGTCACCGGCCCATCGTTTAGCATCAAACTGCGCCGCGCCGCCAACAGCGTCAACTCTCCCTCCTCGCGCGGCGTGAGCACGTCGATAGGCAACCCGAGGTGCGCTTGGAGCGCTCGCGCGAAAGCGTTACGCCACCGCTCCCGCCGAAGCACTTCCGTGCCCACGACCCGAAGCTCGTTCGGACCCTTTCCTTCGGCCCGCTGCACGAAGGACGCCAACGCCCCCACGGTCCGCTCTACGGCGGCCGCCGACGGTTCGCCCGAAGCCAGGCCCTGGCCTAAGCGCGTAGGCGCGAACCCCTCGTCTTCGACGGCCAACTCGCCGTCGGCGCCGCGGGACATAAGTAAGTACAGGACCGTGTTGGTGCCGACGTCGAATACCGCTATAGCGTCCCGCCTGTCCTTATTTAACAATCGCGACCTTCCCCACACGCTTCTCCCCGTCGCGCTCCATAACGTATAGGTAAACCCCCGATGCCACGTCCGCGCCCCACGCCCATACGCCGCCCGAGTCGGGCCTTCCCTCGGCCACGCGGTCGCCGGCGAGGTTGTAGACGCTTATCGCGGCCTCCGAGGGTACGTTGTCGAACGTGACGCCCCGCGCCGACGACGCCGACGGTTTGTAGGGGTTGGGGTAAACGCGGACCGCGTCCAGCGACAGCGCCGGCCCTTCGTCCATCAAGCCCGCCCATCCCGCCACGGTCGCGGCGGCCAGCCGCGCGTTCGCGGCGACGAACGGCAGGTCCAGGTGGTCCATCGTATCGGTAGTCTTGTGGTAGTGGGGATACCCGCCGCCGCTCGAGTCCTCGTTGAGGTACGCGGCGGCGTAGCCCTGCTGCCAGAAGGAGTAGTGGTCGCTGTTGGCTTTGAACGGGTTGTTCTCGCCGGCGAGCATCAGCTCCGGCACGTACAGCCGGCTCGCGCGCGCCCCGGCCTCATACATCCACCTCGAGTCGTCTTTGTAATACAACCGCGCGTCGCGGGGGCCGTCGCCGACGTACCCCACCATGTCCATGTTCCACACCGCGCGGACGTCGTCGCCCCGGCTTTTGACGCGCCGCGCGTAATCGCGGCTGCCCACCAGGCCCTGCTCTTCGCCGGCGAAAAGTATAATCCGAACCGTGCGCTCTAGGCGGGAGGTCGCCAGCGCCCGCGCCACCGCGAGCGCCGCTACCGTTCCCGAGCCGTTGTCGTCCGCGCCGGGGGCCAGACGTTGCGGCTCGTCCGAGATGCTGTCGTAGTGAGCGACAACGAGGTACTGCTCGTCCGGTTCCCGACGGCCCGGGACGTCGCACACGACGTTCTTCCAACCGAGTTCCTCGGGCAAGTTGTCGCGTAAGTTGAGCCAGCTCGAGCCCCCGTCCGCGGTGTAGTCGACGCACGAGCCGTAGCCGCACGCCCAACCCTCGCTCGTCGAGGCGAAGGATATCCCGGTAAGGGGGAAGTCGGCGGGTATGTCGACCTTGCGCCAGCTCGCGCCGCCGTCCGTCGTCCGGAACGCCGCGCCCTTCTCGCCGCCGCCTACCGCCACGCCCGTCATGTCGTCGAAGAAATGGACCGCGCCCAGATACGTGCCGTTCGCGACGTCGTACCGCTGCACCTCCCAGCTCGAGCCGCCGTCGTCGGTGTGCAGGATGACGTCGTAATGGTTGCCGACCACCCAACCTTCGTCCCGCGATATGAAGCTTAGGCCCGTCAGCTCGACGACCTCCGCCGGCGACTGCGGGTCCGAGAAGGGCGTCCGGCGCCGTACCCACGTCGCGCCGCCGTCGTCGGTCCGCCGGACCTCGCCGTGCCACCCCACGGCGTAACCGCACCGGTCGTCGAGAAACTGGATCTCGAAGAGGGTATCGCTGATGCCGCTCGGCTGCCGCTCCCAGCTTGAGCCGCCGTCGTCGGTGTGCAGGATAACGCCCCCCGTGCCACAGGCCCAGCCCTCGAGCCGGCTTACGAAGTGGACGCCGGTGAGGTGGCGGTCGGTCGGCTTGGGCATGCGGCGCCAGCTCGAGCCGCCGTCCGCGGTCTTGAGGACGGTCCCGTTCGCGCCTACTATCCACCCGTACGTTTGGTCGACGAAGAAGACGTCGACCAGTTCCTCTTCGGTACCGCTCTTCTGTATGACCCAGCTCGAGCCGCCGTCGTCGGTGCGCAAGATGAGCCCCGAAGCCCCGACCACCCACCCCCGCTTCGTGCCGGGGAGGAAGAAGCATGAGTCGAGGTCGTGGGCCGTAATGAAGACGTCGTAGCGCGGCGCCAGGCCGTAGGAGGAAAGGCGGTCGTGGAGGAAAGCCGCGGCCTTCTCCATGTATGGCGAAAAGGAATACCGCGTGGGGAACGCCGTCAACGCGCCGAGCTCCTCTTTGATGTCTTCGGTTCTTATGCGGCTAAGCAGGTATTGAATGCGACCGTCGGCTGCGGGCAGCGGCGGCGCCGGCCGGGCTGCGGGTTCCGCTACGTGCGTCGGAACGAGGAGTCGCCACGGCGCGTTAAGCGACTTCATCGGCTTGTCGTAAACGAAGCCGTATTGCCGGCCCAACAGGATTTCGCCGCCGTCCTCGAGCAAGACCTCGCCGAACGGCGCGAGCGCCTCCGCCGGGGTGCCCTCGACGCGGTAGTAGAAGCGGCCGGCCGCGAGCGGCAGCACCGTGTCGCCCACCGCCCCGGCCGCCGCGCCGCAGAACAGGTGCACCCGGCCCACGCGGCCCAGGTAATACAGGTCGACCTTTTGGTTAAACTGCAAGGCCGACGGGTCCGCGGCCGCGGCCACCAGCGGGCCGTTCGCCGCACCGGCCGCGGCCGCCATAACCAGCAACGCTCCCGCGAGGCGCCTCATCGGACCGCTTCCGCCGGGCGGCGGCTCCGGAGGGCGTCGACGACGGCGTAGTCGTTATGGCTCACGTCTCCCATCTCGACGTGGGGTTTGACCAGCGGGCCGTGGAAGTCCGAGCCGGCGGTGGCAACGAGCCCCAGACGACGCGCCAGCGCCGCGAACGCCCGCCCCTGCTCGTCGTCGTGATACGAACAATAGGCCTCGATACCGGCCATCCCGGCCGCGGCCAATTCCGCGAAGACCGGTTCGTCCTCCGGCAGGCGGAACTTGTCGCCCGGGTGCGCGAAGACGGCGGCGCCGCCCGACGCCCGAATAACCTCGACCGCCTCGGCCGGCGACATCCGCGCCACCGGGAAGTAGGCCGGCTTGCCGTGGGACAAGAGGTCGCGATCGAAGTGGAAGTAGGGGGCCGCAGCCTTGGGGGGCCGGCGCAGCGGCTCGAGCTGCGGGTGGCCGTCGTTACCCCGGTCGTTCAACACCACGCGGCCTATGACCGGCCCTACCGGCGGTTGGCCCCGCGCCTCCCGCGCGAGCTTCTCGTCGTCGACGACTATGCCCAGCTTCCTTAAAATCGCCAGCCGGCCCGCGGCCTGCCGCCGCCTGGCGGCGGTCAACGCGGCTATGGCCCCGGTTATAGCGTCCGCTTCCCAATCGATGAAATACCCGAGGATGTGCACCCAACGCCGGCCCAGGTCGCAGGTCAGCTCTACGCCCGGGATGGTTTCCACCGCGCTCGCGGCGCCGGCGGCCATAAACTCCGGCAGGCCGCCGACGTCGTCGTGGTCCGTAAGGGCGACAGCGGCCAACCCCTTCTCCGCGGCCATGCGGACCAGCTCCGCCGGCGTATATTGGCCGTCGCTGGAGAACGAGCTGTGGAGGTGTAAATCTACGAGTCGCTTCGGTCGCATTTAACCTCCACCCAACTCGTCGGGTTTTACCAGAACCGCGTCCGGTTTGACGCGGCCTCCTTCCGCGGCGACGCCGATGCCGACAAGGCCGCCGTCCGGAGCCAGCAGGCGAACCGCGTCGCCCGGGCGTACGTTCCCCGGCGCCGGTACGAAGCGACCGTGCACTACGTCCGCCACCTGGGCCGAGGAAAGCCCCGCCGCCGCCAACTCCGGCAACAACTCCGCGGCGGCCGTGAAATGCGGCGCCGCGAATATTTCGTCCGGGGCCGCGCTCGCGAGGCGGTCCTGGGGAAGCGCGTCCGCGAGGGCGAACGACCCCACGGCGAGGCGCGTCAGGTCGACGAGGTAACCGCCTACGCCCAACTTGCGGCCTATATCCCGGGCGAGCGCGCGTACGTACGTGCCGCCGCCGCACTCGACGAAGGCGGTGAAAGTCGGCGGCTCCACGCTCTCGACGTCGAGGCGGTACACGGTAACCGCTCGCGTGGGCGCGACCACGTCCTCGCCGCGGCGCGCCTTTCGGTAGAGCGGTTCGCCGCCGCGCTTGACCGCCGAGAACGCCGGCACTTCCTGCGCGATTTCGCCCACGAACGAACGTGCCACCGCGGCCAGCGCGTCGTACGCGTCGGCGGGGACTCCCCTCTTATATAGTACCTCGCCCTCGTCGTCGCCGGTCGACGTCTCCGCGCCTAGCTTTACGATGGCGCGGTACTGTTTTTTATAACCGCCGAAGAAACGCGCAAGCCGCGTAACGCGGCCGAACAGGATAAGGAGAACGCCGTGCGCCGCCGGGTCGAGCGTTCCGGCGTGGCCCACGCGCCTGGTGCCGAGCGCGCGCCGCGCCACGTCGACGACGTCGTGGGACGTCGGCCCGCGGTTTTTGTTCACGTTTACGAGGCCGCCTATTGTCGGCGCAGCCACTCTTCCACCTCCGCCAGCACGGCCTCTTGAACTTCGGCCATCGAACCTTCGACGAAGCAGCCGGCCGCGGCGGCGTGGCCGCCGCCGCCCCGGGCGAGAGCAAGGCCGCTGACGTCTATCTCCTCCGCGGCGCGGAACGATATCCTTACGCCGCCCTCCTCTTCGCGGAAGAGGATGCCCACCCGGCTGCCGTCGACGCGGCGGGTATAGTCGACTATCCCCTCGGTGTTCTCGACCTTCGCGCCGGCGCGGGCCAGCGCCTCGCGCGTTACCGTTACGTACACGATGCCGTTCCGGCGCTTCATTCCGGCCAGCGCCGCGCCCAGGAGGTTCATATAGGCCGCCGGGTACCGCCGATAGAGCTCGCCCTCTACGTCGGCGGGCGAGACGCCGCGGGCTACGAGGTCCGCCGCCATGTCGAACGCCCAGGCGTTGGTGTTGGTATAGGTGAAGTTGCCGGTGTCGGTGACGAGGCCGACGTACAGACACAGCGCCGCGGCGTCGGGGAGCTCCGCCGTCAGCTCGCGGAGGACGACCCACACCTGCGCCGCGGCCGCGGGGGCCGCGGGCTCGACCCAGTTCACCGCGCCGAAGCCAGGGTTGGAAGCGTGATGGTCGATATTGATAACGACGCCGCCGTCGCGGCCGAACGCCGCCACCGGTTCCGGCAGGCGGGTTACGTCGGCGCTGTCGAGCGCGACGACTACGTCGCCGTCGCGCCAGACGGGCGGCGCGGTCGATGTCAGCTCGTCGAATCCGGGGAGAAAGGCGTAGCGGCGGGGAACGGCCTCCAAAGGCCAGGGGGTCGCGTCGCCGCCGAGGGAACGCAGCGTGTGGGCGAACGCCAATACGCTGGCCACGGCGTCGCCGTCGGGCTCGGCGTGGGTGGCGAGCACGAGCCGCGGCGCGGCCTTAACCGCCGCCGCTATCTTCGCCGCCGCCGGGAAATTCATCGGCTTCCAATTCCTTGAGGATCTCGAAGACGCGCGCCGCCGCCCGATACTCTTCATCGAGTCGGAAGCGGATGTGGGGGGTGCGCCGCAACCGGACGCGGCCGCCGATCTGCTTCTGCACGAACGCGCGACACCGCGCCAGCGCTTCCAGACCTCGCGACACCTGTTCCTCGTCGCCGTAGACGCTGACGTAAACGTCGGCGAATTGCAGGTCTCTCGAAACCTTGGCCCAGAGCACGGTCACGTCTCGCGCCGCGGGTTCCACGACCTGGGAGGCCAGAACGTCGGCGACCTCTTTCTTGACCAAACGCTCCACCCGGGCTATGCGGAATCCTTCTTGCATTCAAACCACTGCTCCGACGGCGGTTCCGGGGCCGCGCTAAAGCTCCACTACTCGCCCCTCGAGCGTCAGGTCAAGGTCGCCGAACCGGCGCTCAAGGTGGTTCTCGAATTTGGCGAGCAAGGCGTCCGCCCGGCGGCGCGCCGTCGCCAGGCCGGCCAACGCGACGACGGCCCGCGTCTTATCGTCCAGGCCGTCTACTTCGGCCACGGCGGCACCGAAGCGCGCACGCATGACGTCCTTCAGGCTACGGACTACCATCCGCTTTTCCTTCAAGCTCCTAGTACCTTCCAGGCGGACGGTAACGGTCAACAACGCCAGATAAGGCCGCTTCTCTTTTGTCATTTGGCGTCGAGGCGACGCGTTATCTTACGCTCCTCCAGTACCTCGATGATGTCGCCCTCGGCCACCTCCGCAAAACCGCTCACTACGATGCCGCACTCCAAACCTTGCTGAACCTCTTTAGTGTCGTCGCGGAAACGACGCAACGACAAGACGGTCCCCTCGTGCACGACTTCGCCCTCGCGTAATACGCGGGCCCGGGCGCCGCGGAAGACGCGGCCACTGGTTACCATGCTGCCGGCGACGCGTACCGAGCTCGAGACGTCGAACACCTGACGTACCTCCGCGTTGCCCACGACCTCGGTAACAATATCGGGCTCGAGCAAACCCTCCAGCGCCGCCCGCACGTCCTCGATGGTCTCGTAGATGACGTCGTAACGGCGGACCTCGACGCCCTCGCGTTGGGCTAGTTTTCTCGCCTTCGCCTCCACGCCGACGCGGTACGCCACCAACACCGCTTGCGAAGTACTCGCCAACAACACGTCGGTTTCGTTCACGGCCCCCACGCCGGAGTGCAGGATTTTGGGGCTTACTTCTTCGTTCCCCAACCCGCTCAGGTGCTCCACCAGCGCCTCCGCCGAGCCGGCCACGTCCGCCTTAACGACCAGGTTCAACTCCGACTTGCCGCCGCCTTCGAGCTGGCGATACCATTCATCTAAAGAGAACGCCGGCTCGGGCGCTACTTCGGGCTCGGCCTCGGCGGCCAGGAGCGCGGCCAGGCTGCGCGCTACCTTGTCGTCCGGCATGCCGACCAGTACGTCCCCGGCTTCCGGAACGCCCTCCGCGCCGAGTATCGAAACCGGCGTGGAGGGGCCGGTCTCCTTGACCTTCTTGCCGACGGCGTCGAACATCGCCCGCACGCGGCCCGCCCAACGGCCCACGACGAACGCGTCGCCCACCTTGAGGATTCCCTGCTGGACCAGGACGGTAATGACGACGCCGCGGCCCCGGTCGAGCGTCGACTCGATGACTACACCCCTCGTCCGGGCGTTGAGGTCGCCCTTAAGCTCCATGATCTCCGATTGAAGCGAAATGGCTTCCAACAGCTTTTCCAAACCCTCGCCCCGAAGCGAGGAGACCTCGACCGAGAGCACTTCTCCCCCCCAGTCCTCCGTTGTGACGCCATGGTCGGCCAGGCCGCGTTTAACGCGAAGCGGGTCCGCCTCCGCCTTGTCCATCTTGGTAATGGCAACGACGACGGGGACGTGGGCGGCCTTGGCGTGGCTTATAGACTCCAGCGTCTGGGGCATGACGCCGTCGTCGGCTGCGACCACCAAGACGGCGACGTCCGTAACCCGGGCGCCGCGCGCACGCATCTGGGTGAATATTTCGTGGCCCGGGGTATCTATGAAGACGACGTCGCCGAAGCGGCTGTCCACTATGGAAGCGCCGACGTGCTGAGTGATGCCGCCCGACTCCGTGGCTACTACGTTGGTCTTCCGGATGGCGTCTAGGAGCGTCGTCTTGCCGTGGTCGACGTGGCCCAATACGGCCACGACGGGCCGGCGCGGCACGAGCTTCGGCTCCACGGCCTGGGCGTCGACGTCGAACCCCGATTCGCGCGCGACCTCCGCTTGTTCGTCGACGCTCAAAATACTCAACGGGTTAAGGTCACGGCGGCCTTTAGCGCGGAAGGACTCTCCGACCTTCTCCGTGGAGACGTCGAGCGCGAACGCCAGCTCGCCCAGCGTCTTTTCTTCTCGTAGGCACACCTTCTTTTTAGGAGCGACTTTAGGCGCCGCCTTCGATGCGGCCGTACCCCTACGGCCGTACGCGCGCGAGCGTTCCGGCACGCCTCTCTTCACCCGGCCTCCCCTGTCGGTACGGCCGCGGGGGCCCCGGCGCGCGGGGGGGCGCACCATCCGTTCCGCCTTCGCGAGCCGCCGCAACGCTTCCGGCGACACCGCCGCGCCGCGGTCATCCAATATCTCCTCCTGGACTTTTACCACGGCGTCGGCTTTCTCCGGACGGGGAGCTTTCTTAACCTTGGCGGCCTTAGCCTTTTCGTCGACGCCGGCCTCGCCCTCCGCGACGGCTGTGGCCGCC
Organism: bacterium; assembly: GCA_035529855.1. Lineage (NCBI taxonomy): Bacteria > bacterium. The sequence continues at coordinate 17,204 of DATKVX010000064.1, read as the reverse complement.
GGTTTCTCCTCCGCGGGGCCTTGGGCCGATGGCTCTTCGACCGCCGCTGCAGCCTTAACTTCCTTTTCAACCGGTTCTTCCGCGGCAACTTCGGCTACCCCGGCCTCCGGCGCCTCCACGACTCCGACCGCCTCCGCCTGGGCTTCTACGGCCACCGGTTCTTCTTCCTTCTTACGCGGCGCTTTTTTACGGAGGCGCACTTTCCCCGACGCGGGTTTCGCCATTTCGGGAATAACGAGCGGTTGTTCCTCGGGATCACGGTCCTTTATGCCGAATAAGTACGCGCGCAACTTAGCCTCGTCTTCCGGCGGGACTACGCTGTTGGCGGCTTTAACTTCGACGCCGATCTGCCGCAGTACTTCGATCAGCTCTTTACTGGTCCGGTCCAACGATTTGGCTATTTCGTGGACCCTTCTTTTGGCGGCCAAAGTTTAACACCTCGCTTAGTCGCACTAGCGGACGCAAATCCCGTGCTAGTGGGAAATCAGTCCTGCTCAGGGGCTTCGCCCTCCTCACCCGGTCGCGTCTCCTCGCCCGGGGCGCCGCGCTCGACGGCCTCTTCCTCGGCCGCCGCCGGTTCTTCTTCCGCCGGCGCGGCTTCGGGAGTTTCATCAACTCCCCCGGCCACGGCCCCCGCTTCCTCGTCTGCTTCGACAGCCGCGGCGGCTTCCTCGGCCGCGGGCGGCGCGTCACCTTCGGGTGCGGCGCCTTCCTCGTCGGGCTTTTCCTCCGCGGAAGCGGCAACGAGTTCGGGCTCGATGTAATCCTCGGGCTTAGGGGGTTCGAGGCCCTGCTCGGCTAATTCCGCTAGGCGCGCCGCAACTTTTTCCTGAAGCTCGACCGCGGTCTTGGGCCCGATACCCGGTACCGTCGCCAGCTCCTCCGGCGTCGCGGCCAGTATTTCGTCGGCCGCCCCGAAACCTTGTTCGTACAACGTCAGGGCAGTCTTCTCGCCGACGCCGGGGAGAGTAGTAAGAAAGTCGAAAGAGGCCGCGGCCTCGGCTTCCTCGCGAACGGCCAACTCCTCGCGCTCGCGTTCGCTTATAATGTCTAGGTGCCACCCGATCAACTTCGCGGCCAACCGGACGTTCTGGCCGCCGCGGCCTATGGCCAGCGAGAGCTGGTTCTCGGGCACCACCACGACGACGTGGTAGGCTCCCTCGTCAACGTCGATGGCCGTAATCTGCGCCGGCGCCAGGGCGTTGCGGGTAAACTCCTCCACCGACGGCGCGAACCGCACGATGTCGATCTTCTCGCCCGACAACTCACGGACGACCGCTTGCACGCGATAACCGCGCATGCCGACGCAGGTGCCTACCGGGTCGATGTTCTTATCCCGGCTCGAGACCGCGATCTTGGAGCGCGAACCCGGTTCGCGGGCGACGGCCTGTATTTTCACCAACCCCTCGTATACTTCAGGGACTTCGAGCTCGAACAATTTCGTCAAGAAGTCGGGGTGGGCGCGCGAAATGATAATCTGCGCACCCTTAGTAGTCTCGCGGACCTCGATGAGGTACGCCCGGACGCGGTCGCCGACGCGGTACTCCTCGCCGGGGAGCCGTTCCCGGTACGGCATGACGGCCTCGGTACGGCCAAGGTCGACGACGACGGTCCCTTTAGACTCGCGTTTGACGACGCCGCTCACCACCTCGCCGACGCGCTTCTGATACTCGTCGAGGATGACGACCCGTTCCGCCTCGCGCAGCCTTTGGATTACGACCTGCTTGGCGATCTGGGCGGCGTTGCGGCCGAAGATGGAGGGAGAAATTTCGACGTCCAGCTCGTCGCCCAGTTCGGCCTCCGGGTCCATCGCACGCGCCTCCTCTAGGCTTATCTCCATCCCCGGCTTGGTCACCTCGTCTACGACGGTGCGGCGCGACACGATGATTACGTCGTCGTCCTCCTCCAGGAGGTGTATGTCCATCTCCGGGATGTTGAGGTGGCTGCGCCGCGACGCCGAATTCAGCGCCGCCTCCAAAGCCTCGATGACGACCTCGCGCTCGATGTCCTTGGCGCGCGCCAGCTGGTCCACCATTTCTTTCAATTGAATCTCGTCCGCCATGGTCAATCTCTCTCCTAGCGCCGAGGCCACGTCCTACCGCGACCCTTCTTACCCGAGGGCTCGCTCTTCCCGAAGCCCGGTAGTTCCGGCTCGAGCCTGGCTTCCGCCACCGAGCCGAATTCGAAAGTCCGGCGGCCCTCGTCGATATCGAGCTCGAGGCCGTCGGCGTCGACCTTCACGATGCGTCCCACGACCGTCTCCGGCCGCGTACCGCGCTTGACCTTCAAACGGGCCAGCATGCCGCGGAAGCGCTCGAAATCGCGCCGGCCCCGCAGCGACCGGTCCAACCCGGGCGACGACACTTCGAGGTCGAACGCGCCGGCCAGTGCGTTCTCAATTTCGAGCCGGGCACGCAGCCTAACGTTCACGTCGGCGCAATCCTCCACGCTTACGAACTCTTCGGCCCGGTCGAGGATAACCTTCACCACCCAACCCTTGGGGCCGCGTTTGAGCGAGACGTCCCACACGTCGACGCCCCGCGCCGCGGCCACCGCGGCCGCGAGTTCGGCTACTTTCTCCCGCGCGTCTTCCAGCAACATAAAGCTACGACCCCAACCTATCCAGTTCCTCGAGCAGCGCGGCCACGAGCTCGCCCTCGTCCGTCGACCGCACGATCTCGCCCTTGCGGTAGACGACGCCGCGGCCTTTGCCGCCGGCCACGCCGACGTCGGCCTCGCTCGCCTCGCCCGGGCCGTTAACGGCGCACCCCATAACGGCCACCACGACGTCGCGCGCGTCGCCGTTCAGGCTCTGCGCCACGCGGCGGGCCAGAGCCGCCACGTCCACCTGGGCGCGGCCGCAACCGGGACAGGAGATGAGCGTGGGGCCCCGCCGCCTCAGCTCGAGCGCCCGCAAGACCTCGTAGCCGACGGCCACCTCGCGCTCCGGCGCGTCGGTGAGCGATACCCTGAGGGTATTGCCCAAACCCGCGGCTAGGATAAGGGCCAGCCCCGCCGCCGAGCGCACGACGCCCGCGTCGCCCAGGCCGGCCTCGGTGACGCCGACGTGGAGCGGGTACGGGAGCTCCTCGGCTATGAGGCGGTTGGCCTGGAGCGTAACCGCCGGCGATGTAGCCTTGGCCGAGACGATGACGTCTTCGACGCCCGCGTCCTCCAGCCGCCGCACGCCCTCGACGGCGCTCGCCGCCATGGCCGCGGCGGTGCGGCCGCCGTGTCGGGCGACCACGTCCCGCGCGAGCGAGCCGGCGTTCACGCCTACGCGGGCCGCCGCGCCGCGCGCCGCCATCTCGCGGCCGAGCTCGAGCCATTCCTCGCGCCGCGTTATATTGCCCGGGTTGAGACGAACGGCCGCGGCGCCGGCGTCGAGACAGGCCAAAGCCAGGCGGCGGTCGAAGTGTATATCCGCCATAAGCGGCACCGGCGACCGGCGCGCCAATTCGCCGAAAGCCGCCGCGGCGTCGACGTCGGGAACCGCCGCGCGCGCCAGCTCGCACCCCGCGGCGGCCAGCCGCTCGAGCTGCGCCAGCGTCGCCGCCACGTCCCGGGTGTCGGTCTTGGTCATGGACTCGACGCGCACCGGCTCGCCGCCGCCTACCGCGACGCCGCCCACCATGACTTTCTTCGTTTCGTCTCGCGTAAACATCGCTTTTTTAATTTAACCCTGAAAGACCCTCGTGAAGTCGGCGATAAGCGCCAGCGCGACGATGCCGACCATCAAGGCGAAGCCGACGACGTTGACCAGCTCCCGGGCGCGAGCCGACAGGTTCTTGCGCCGCACCGTCTCGAAAAGGCCGATCACAATGTGGCCGCCGTCCAACACCGGCACCGGCAAGAGGTTGAGCATCGCCAACATTACCGAGAGAAAACCTATGTACTCCACGTAGGGCACGAAGCCCGCGCGCGCCGTTTCGCCGGCGAAGCGCGCGATGGTGATGGGGCCGCCCAGCGCTTTGGTAACCTTGACGCGGCCCTTGAACACCAGCGCCATGCCGCGGGCGGTGCCGGCCATTATCTCCCACGTCCGGTCCCAACCGGCGGGAACGGCGCCGAGCCAGTCCTCGGACCTTCGGACCTCGAGCAGGCCGCACACCACGCCGAGCTTCTCGACGAATTCCTCGGCGCCTTCCCCTTTGTAATCGACGGTCGCCGTTACCGGCCCGGCGGCCGTTTCAAAGGTGACGTCGTGGCCGCCCGCCGGCAGGTCCACGGTCAGCGCCAACAAGTCGTTGAACGTGGCCACCGGTCGGCCGTCCATCGATACGACGCGGTCGCCCTTCGTCACGCCCGCCGCGGCGGCGGACGTCCCCTCGGCTACACCGTAGACGTCGTTCGTCTGGTAGGGCATCAACCCCACCAGGCCGCGGCCGGTCTCGGGCTCCAGCGCCGGCGCGGCCTCGAGCGTCAACTTACGGCCGCCGCGTAGGACGTCGAACGTAAGCTTGCGGCCGGCGTTCGCGCTCACGACGCGCTGGAGGTCGAACCAACAGGTCGTGGGCCGGCCGTCCACCGCCACGATTACGTCGCCTTCTTCGAAGCCCGCCAGATTGGCCGGCGCCGGCACCCGTTCGCCGTCGACGGCCACGGTTTCCAGTATGCCGCCGACCCGGTTCGGGAAAGTGTAGAGCGTGTACCCGGCCTTGGCCACCACCGCGAAGAGTACTATCGCCAGGACGAAGTTCATCGCCGGGCCGGCGAAGGCCACCAGCATCCGCGCCCACGGCGGCTTGGACAGGAACTCGTCGGGCGTGCCCTCGCGCTCGCGCTCGTCGCCGCCCGCCATTTTGACGTAGCCGCCCAGCGGCAAGAGCGATAGGGCGTACTCGGTGCCGCGCCACGTGAAGCTTAGGAGGACCTTGCCGAAGCCGAACGAAAATCGCAGAACGCGGATGCGCGCGAGCTTGGCCGCGGCGAAGTGGCCGGCCTCGTGCACGAAGACCAGAATCCCAAGAACGACTATGAATGCCAATATCGTAGTCACGCGTCCCCGCCTATTGGGTGTAATCCTCCTCGAGCTCGACGTAGAAGAGGGTGGACGAGCCCTCGGCCCAGTCCCACTCCGCCTGCGATAACGACAGGGCGAAATCCTCGAGCGCGTCCGAGAACTCCTCGGCGTCGGCCCGGTAGTCGGCCAGCGCGGCCTCGATTTCTTCCTTCAGGCCGGCGATGCTCTCGCTGAAGCAGACTATCCCCGCCGGGAAGATGCGGGCCATGAAGCCGCCGCCGTGCGGGTATATCAAAGCCACCATTCGCGCCGGTTTTTCCGTCGGCATTCTTATTCTCCGTAGACTTCCTTCTCCAGTTTGCGCACGTACGCGGCGAGGTCGTCGCTGGTTCCGAAGACGCCTATCTTGCCCACGGCGGCGTACGCACCCGTGCTGTAGTCCAATATCTCCTCGTATCGCTCCAGCGCGTCCTTTTTTCGCCCCACCTTCTCCAACGCGCGTCCCAGAAACCACAGGCCGTTGAAATCGTAGGGAGAAACCTCCACGTATTTCTCGAGCGCGGTTACGGCCTCGTCGTACCTTCTCGAGCCGAGGTACGCGCGCCCCATCTGATAGTAGGCCTTCTTGAGGCCTTCGTCGAGGGCGACGGCCTTACGGTACTCGTCTATCGCCGGCTCGAGCTTGTCGACGGCGAAGTATACCTCCGCCAGCCGGAAGTGTACGTCGGCGTCGTTGGGCACGAGCGCCAGCGCCATCAGGTACGCGTCCACGGCCTCCCGCCAATCGTTCGCGTACTCATATTCCATCGCGAGCTCGACGTACAGGTCGGCGTTATCCGGGTCGGCGGCGATGTCGGCTTCGATGTCCTCGATAACGTCGCCGTACGCCGCGGCCGCGAAAGCCGCCGCCGCTAAGAAGTACCTCGCCCGAAAAATTTTATTCGCAAACATCGACCTTACCTCACGCCTAAGTACGACCCACGACCGCCGCGGCGACCTCCTCCGCCCGGCGCCGCGCCCACCGGTCCGCCCGGGCGACGTCATCGTAGCCGCCTACGTCGCCGTCCGGGGCGCCGGCCAGCGTGGTCTCGATGATCTCCGGCAGCGCGCCGAAGGGGATTTCGCCCGCCAGGAATTTCTCGACCGCCACCTCGTCGGCGGCGTTCATTACCGCGGGTTTCAGGCCGCCGGCGCGCCCCGCGGCGAGGGCCAGGCCGAAGCACGGAAACCGCGCCGGGTCCGGCCGGGCGAAGTCGAGCCGGCCTATGGTCGCGAGCTCGAGCGCCACGGTGGGGAAACGCGCCGCGCGCCGCTCCGGGTACGTAAGCGCGTACTGGATGGGCAGACGCATGTCCGCGGTGGCGAACTGCGCCACGAACGAGCCGTCCGCCAGCTCGACCAGCGAGTGGACCACCGACTGCGGATGTATCAAGACGTCGATGCGGTCCCACGGCATGTCGAAGAGCCAGTACGCCTCGATGACCTCTAAACCCTTGTTCATAAGCGTCGCGGAGTCCACCGAAATCTTGGCGCCCATATCCCACACCGGGTGCGCCACGGCCTGCTCCGGCGTCGCGTTCGCCACTTCTTCCCGGCTCTTCCCCAGGAACGGGCCGCCGGAGGCCGTGAGTATCAACCGCCGGACGGCGTCGGGGCGGCAGATCTCGAGGCACTGGGCCAGGGCCGCGTGCTCGCTGTCCACCGGGAAGATGCGCACGCCGGCGGCCCGCTGCGCCTCCCGCACCAGCTTTCCGCCCGCGACCAGCGACTCCTTGTTGGCGAGCGCCACGTCCTTGCCCGCGTTCAACGCGGCGAGGGTGGGAGCGAGGCCGGCGAACCCGGCGACCGAGACCAGGACCAGGTCCGCCGTCGGCGTCGTCGCGACGTTGGCCGCGGCGCCGTCGCCCGCGAACACCTCCACGCCCTCCGCGGCCAGCGGCTCGAGCACGCGCGCCTGCCGCTCGTCGTTCATCCCCACGGCGGCGACGTGAAAGGAGCGCGCCTGGCGGGCCAACAGCTCGGCGTTGTGCCCCGCGGCGAGCCCCACCACCTCGACCTCGTCGCCCAGCGAGGCGACGACGTCGAGCGCGTTCCGCCCTATGGAACCGGTGGACCCCAGTATGGCTACGCGTTTAACCATATCGTCTTAACCGACCCGCCCCACCAGCACCAGGACGCCGAAGAAGAGCGGCGCGCAGAATAACACGGCGTCGAAGCGGTCCAGCACGCCGCCGTGCCCCGGCAGGACGCCGCCGCTGTCCTTGACGCCGGCGTCACGCTTGAGCGCCGACTCGGCCAGGTCGCCGACGAGGTCGCCGGCCGCGAGGGCCGCGCCCGCCGCCAGCGCGCCGAGCCAACCCAGGCCCGCGCCGGCGAAGAAGAGCTTGGCCAGCGCGAGCGGCATCACCAAGCCCACGACGGCGCCGCCCACGGCCCCGGCCACGGTCTTGCCCGGGCTTATGTTGGGCGCGAGGCGACGGCGCCCCACCGCCCGGCCTACGAAGTACGCCGCGACGTCTACCGCCCATATCGTTATAAAGAAAATCAACAACAGCTCCACGCCGGCGGGAAGGACCCGCACCAGCATCAAAAACGCGAGCAGCGCCGGCACGTACGCGAAGGCGAAGAGCGTGGCGCCGGCGTCGGCCAGCGCGCCCGCGGTGCCGCGCCGGAACACCGGGACCAAAAGCACCGCCACCACCAGCGCCGCCGCGGCCCAGAGCGATATCGCCGGCCGGTACGCTACGGCCGCCAGGAACGCGACGCCGGCCGCGACCGCGGCTAGGCGGTGGGGCCGCCGGCCCCCGGCCTCCAGTAGCTGAAACGTCTCGACAAGCGCTACCAGCGCTATAGCCTCCAGATAAATCAAGAAGTGGTAAGGCCGACCCCATATCAAGATCACCAGGTGCACCGGTACCCACAGCGCCGCCGTCAAGATGCGGACCGCCAACATTAGCCGCCGCCCCCCCCGGCCGCCGATACCCGGCCGTACCGTCGCTCGCGGCTCGCGTAATCGAGCAAGGCCGCGTACATGTGCCGGGCGCGGAAGTCGGGCCACAGAACGTTGGTGACGTAGATCTCGGCGTACGCTATCTCCCACAGCATGAAGTTGGAAACGCGCAACTCGCCGCTCGTCCGCACCAGCAAGTCCGGGTCGGGGTGGCCCGGCGCGTAAAGGTACCGGCTAATCGTCGCCTCGTCGACGTCGTTTTCGCCGGCGGTGACCAACGCGCGCACGGCGTCCGCCAGCTCGGCCCGGCCGCCGTAGGAGAGCGCGAGCGTGAGCGTCAGCTCGTCGTACGGCGCCGTCAAGGCCATCGTCTTATCCAACTCCGCGCGGACGTCCTCCGGTAAACGGTCCAATCGACCCATGGCCTCGAGCCGGATATGCTTCTCGGTAAGCTCTTCGCGTTCGCCGACCAGGTAGTTCTTGAGAAGGCGCATCAGCGCGCGGACCTCGAGCTCCGGCCGCTCCCAGTTCTCGCTGGAGAAGGCGTACAGCGTGAGGTACTTGACTCCCGCCTCGCGGCACGCGGTCACGGCCTCCCGCACCGCCTTCACGCCGGCCTGGTGGCCGCGGATGCGAGCCAGGCCGCGGCCCCTCGCCCAGCGGCCGTTGCCGTCCATAATGACGGCGACGTGGGCGGGCAGCGCGGCGCCCTCCAAGCGGGCGCGGAGCTCCTCCTCGTCGAGCTCCTCCAACGGGTTAATTATTTCCATGGGCGTGCGTATTAACCACTTCTCGGCCTTCCCGCCCCAAGCCGCCCCGGTTCGCGCAAATTTAAAAAGGGACTCTCGCCTACCCCAAACTGAACGGCGGGTCCCTCGCAAGAAGCTATTCAGTTGGAGAAGAGTCAGGCCATAACTATATCTCCAGGATCTCTTCTTCCTTCGCTTCAAAGAGGGCGTCAACCCGCTCGATATAACTATCCGTTAACTCCTGTATCTTATCCATAAGACGCTGCGCGTCGTCTTCGGAAATTTCGCCTTCTTTCTCGGCGGCCTTGATGTTCTTGTTGGCGTCGCCGCGTACCCGCCGGACGGAGACCTTGCCCTCCTCGGCCAGCTTCTTCACGAGTTTCACTAGTTCCTGGCGGCGCTCCTCCGTCAACGGCGGGATGTGTATCCGGATTATGTTGCCGTCGTTGGTGGGAGTGAGGCCGAGGCCGGACTGGTATATCGCCCGCTCCACGTCCTTGATTATGGACTTGTCCCACGGTTGGACGACGATGGTGCGGGCGTCCGGTACCGAGACCGTGGCCACCTGCTTGAGGGGCATGCGCTGGCCGTACGAATCGACGTAGATGCGGTCGAGCAAGGCGACCGACGCGCGGCCGGTCCGGATGGACCCGAGCTCGCGGCCGGTCGCGGCCGCCGAGCTCTCCATCTTGCTTTCCGTTTTCTTAAGTATCTCGTCCGCTACCACGGTTCCTCACCCCACGCGGGTACCGAGTTTTTCTCCTTTTATTATTTTACCAATATTGCCGGCGTCATACAAATAGAAAACGACGAGGGGGATGCCGTGGTCCCGGCACAGCGCCGCGGCCGCGGCGTCCATCACCGCCATATTTCGCGCTATCACCTCGTCGTACGTGAGCGACGTTAGCAAGCTCGCGTCGCCGCGGTCCTTCGGGTCGCGGTCGTAGACGCCGGCCACGTCGGTGGCCTTCAGCACCGCGTCGGCGCCCAGCTCGCAGGCACGCAGCGCCGCGGCGGTGTCCGTCGTGAAGAACGGCCGGCCGGTCCCGCCGGCGAATATGACCGTCGCGCCCTCTTCCAGCAGCTCGAGCGCGCGTTCGCGCCGGTAGCGCTCGCAGCATTCGCCGACGTCGAAGGCGCTCAGCACCGCCGCCGGCACGCCGAGCTGCGTCAGGCCCTCTTTGAGCGCCAGCGCATTAACGCCGGTGGCGAGCATGCCCATGTAGTCCACGGCCGCCCGGGGCCACCCCAGCGCCGCGGCCTCGCGCCCCCGCACGACGTTGCCGCCGCCCACCACCACGGCCACCTGGGCGCCCGCGGCCCGGGCGTCGGCCACCTCGGCCGCGACGAAGGACACCCGCGACGGCTCGAGCCCCCCGCCCCCCTCGCCGGCGAACGCGCCGCCCGACAGCTTCAACACAACCCGCTTATATTTCGGGGCCGCGCCCACGACGCTCACTCGCCCAACTTGAAGCGGGAGAACCTCGCGATGACGACGTTTTCGCCGAACTTCGCGACGGCCTCCTCGACGAACTCCCGCACCGTCTTGTCGGGGTCCTTGACGAACGGCTGCTCGAGAAGCGTGTTCTCGGTTATGAACTTCTTTAAGCGGCCTTCGACGATCTTCTCGACTATGTTATCCGGCTTGCCCTGCTCGCGGGCCTGCTCGGCGGCTATCTTTCGTTCCTCTCCCAATGTCTCCGCGGGCACGTCGTCCGACGTCACGCCCATAGGGTCGGAGGCGGCGATGTGCATCGCGATATCCTTGACGAAGGCGCGGAACTCGTCGTTGCGCGCCACGAAGTCGGTCTCGCAGTTGACCTCCACCAGCACGCCCAGCTTGTCGCCGGGGTGGACGTAGGAGACGACGACACCCTCGCCGGTGACCCGGCCGGCCTTCTTCTTGGCCGCGGCCAGGCCCTTGACGCGGAGGTACTCCGTCGCCCGGTCGTGGTCGCCGCCGCACTCCTGCAGGGCGCGTTTGCAGTCCATCATGCCGGCGCCGGTCCGGTCGCGGAGTTTCTTTACCTCGTTCGCATCGATCGCCATAGGGTATCCTCTCGTCTACTTCTCGGGGCTTACGTACGCCCCGGCGCCGGGCGCTTCTTCCGCCACGACTCCCCCGCCCTCGGCGCCCTCCGCGCCCTCGGTGGCCTCGGCGCGGCCGTCGACGACGCCGGTCGCGATGGTGGAGGCCATGATGCGGATAGAACGTATGGCGTCGTCGTTGCCGGGGATGACGTGGTCCACCGGGTCCGGGTCGCAGTTGGTATCCACCAGCGCCACCACCGGTATGCCGAGGCGGTTGGCCTCCCGCAACGCTATGGCTTCCCGCCGGGGGTCGATCAGGAAAACTATCTGCGGCAGGCGTCGCATGTCGCGGATGCCTTCGTACAACCTGGTAAGGCGGTCCTTCTCCTTCTGGAACCCGAGGCGCTCCTTTTTATTGTACTTCGCCAGCGAACCGTCCTCGCCCATGGCCTCGATCGTCTTGAGGCGTTCGATGTTCATCTTTATGGTCTCGAAATTGGTGAGCGTACCGCCGAGCCAGCGAGTGGTTACGTAGAAGGCGCCGGCGCGCGTCGCCTCCTCCTCTACCGCGGCCTGAGCCTGCTTCTTCGTCCCCACGAACAGCGCCCGGCCGCCGCCGCGCGCCGTATCGCTGGCGAATTCGTACGCTTCCTCCAACAGACGCAGCGTCTTCTGTAAATCTATAATATAAATGCCGTTGCGCTCCGCGAAGATGTACTTACGCATCTTCGGGTTCCAACGGCGCGTTTGGTGGCCGAAGTGTACGCCGGCCTCCAGCAGTTGCTTCATCGAAACGTCGAACATGACTATCTAAACCTCCGTTACCCGGTTCGCTTTTAGGCAAGGGGCGCGTCGGTCGCCGCCCCTTTGGAGCGATAGCCCTGGATTTTATTGGTCTCTAAAACGCGTCCTCCGCGGTTGCGGCGTTTACGTTAGCGCTTCGAGAATTGGAACCGCTTGCGAGCGCCCGGCTGGCCGTACTTCTTGCGTTCCTTCACCCGCGGGTCGCGGGTAAGCAGGCCCGCCTTCTTGAGCGCCGAGCGGTAGGAGCCGTCCACCTGCTCCAGCGCCCGGGCGATGCCGTGCCGCAGCGCGCCGCGCTGGCCGGTGATGCCGCCGCCCTTCACCGTCGAGAAGACGTCGAATTTGCCTGTGGTGGCCGTGACCTCGAACGGCTTCGCAATGTCCGCCCGCCAGCTCTCGAGCGTGAAGTACTGCTCGAGCGGCTTGCGGTTGACGACCAGGTTGCCCTCGCCGGGCCAAAGCCAGACGCGCGCTACCGACGACTTGCGTCGGCCCGTGGCGTAATGTTTCTTCACTTCCAACCGAAATCCTCCAACCTGGCCTAAACCTCGAGCGGCAGCGGCTTCTGGGCGGCGTGGGGGTGACTCGGGCCGCGGTAGACCTTGACCTTCTTCAGCAGCTTGCGGCCCAGCCGGTTCTTGGGGAGCATACCGCGCACCGCGTGCATGATTACCCACTCCGGCTTACGCGCCATCAAACGGGCGAGCGGCTCTTCCTTGAGGTTGCCTACGTAGCCCGAGTGCCGGTAGTAGATCTTGTCGCGCAGCTTGTTGCCCGTTACGCGGACCTTCTCGGCGTTCACGACCACGACGAAGTCGCCGGCGTCGAGGTGGGGCGTGAAGTACACCTTCTCCTTGCCGCGTACTATCTGCGCGATGCGCGTCGCCAACCGCCCCAGGACCTTGCCGTCGGCGTCGACGACGAACCAGCGCCGCTCGATGTCGTCTTCCTTCGGGATATAGGTTCGCTCGTTCACCGCTCGTAGCTCCATAATTATTAAGCGCTCGCGGCTCGCGCCGCGAGAGGCATAAATATAACAATTTTACGAAGCGAAGTCAAGGGTTATTTACCCAAAAACCCCCGAACATATTAATACTCGAGCGAGAAACGCCGACCCGGACGACGCCGGCTCGAGAGGAACGTTATACCTCGCCCGCCCGCGGTATAAACCGCCCCGTACGCAAAGGGACTACCCTTCGCGTGGTTCGTACCCCCCAAGCTTAGCTACCCCGCTTTAACGCCGCGGCGCACCGGGCGAGTTCCGCCAAACGAGAGACCAGTCGGCCTGGCCGCAGTCGCAGGGTGGGAAGGTCTCGCCGGTGGTGAGTTTGACCTCGGCGCCGCAGTTTTTGCAGCGGTATACGCCGGCCTCGGGGCTTACGTCGCCGGCTCTGAACGCCATCTATTCCTCCTGTCTCCCTCCTTAAATAGCAGCTAGTGTCCCTTCTAAAGTGGTTCTTCCACTATCTTTATCTCCTCGTCCGTCAGGCCGTACAATTCGCAGACCAGGGCGTCGATCTTTTTATCCGTGGCGGCGATGGCGCGCTGGAGGCGCTGCTTGTCGGCGTCCGATTTGGCGGCGGCGAGGCGCTTGTGCAGCTCGAGCATCTCCTCCACCAACGCCACCATCTTGTCGTGCCGCGCTGCGTCGGCGGCGTGGTTGAGACAGTGGGCTTAAGCCCACTGTCTAACCTCCCTCCACGATCTTTATCTCCTCGGCCGTCAGGCCGTACAGCTCGTAGACCAGCGCGTCGATCTTGCGGTCGGTGGCGGCGATGACGCCGTCGAGGGGATTTTTGAACGCGTTTTAATTATATACTCAATCTATTAATATAAGGCCTTAACGCTTTTTCGAACCTGACCATATAATCGATTAGCGTTTCCTGGATTTCTGGCCATTTATCCTCGTTAGCATAACCGCCGGTTTTTACCCCTTTTTTAATCCTACTCGCGCGTCTATCGTCGAGGCGTTCCCAATCTAACGGGGGACCGAAATCTTCTTCAATTTTTTCCTTATTTCGGTAAAGCTCATCGAAAATCTTTTTATTTTCTTCTTCGGCGTCTCTACCTCTATCGATATATAGTTCAACGTTACCTTCGTTCTTTTTTATAGTATAATTGAAACCCAAACCGGTTTTCCCTGCCCCGGTTCCAACCCAACTATATTCACTTGGTGCTATGTTAGCGTGTAATTGAGTCTTTGCTTTAGCTTTCTCTAACAGCCCTGTCCAAAAGCGCTTCCTTATTTTGTACCTCTCGGCTTTTTCTTTTTTAATCTCCCCTATCTCGCGGCTTTCTTCGCTCGGCCCAACGATTATTGTTAATAAAGGCGCCGGCTCAGAATCACCTATGCGGACGGCTTCAATCTTTATTAAATAAAACGAGGCGGACGTCGATTCGTTAAGCCAAGTAACGGCCGTTATATGTTCCGGCCGAGGGTCGGCAACGATCCAGATACCGTAACTAGCTTCTAGCGCCGTTAAATAAGTTACGAGCTTCCCCAGGTGGTCGTGGTCGCTTTTCCCTAATTGGTTTTCGATGATAACCGTATTTTTTTCTTCATCCTCGGCGACAAGGTCGACGCTGAAAGCACCCGCCGATTTTTCGGTTTCTAAGCTGGTTAGCGTAATATCTACTACTTCGTTTAAAACGTCAATATTATTCCTAAGCCAAGAAGTGAAATCCTTCGCTTCTCGCCGCCAAATTTCGCGGAGGGGAACCCTCTCTATTTTACCGATCATAATTAACCTCCGATATGTTCACGTGATTACTTGCCGGTTTCAACGACCCTTATCTCTTCCTCCGTCAGGCCGTACAGCACGTAGACCAGCGCGTCGATCTTGCGGTCGGTGGCGGCGATGGCGCGCTGGAGGCGCTGCTTGTCGGCGTCCGATTTGGCGGCGGCGAGGCGCTTGTGCAGCTCGAGCATCTCCTCCACCAACGCCACCATCTTGTCGTGCCGCGCGACGTCGGCGGGGACGGAAGGGTTTATCACCTTGAACGGCAATTCCTTTAAATCCGTCATCAGTATTTGGGGGAAAGCTTGGGGGTTCGTGATCATCCTTTGCCTTACTACGAAGGTAAGGAGCCTCGAATTAAAAAGCCCTAGATAATAAAGCAATTCCCTTCGCTTCGGCCCCGCAACAATATATATCGTACTTTCTACTAATTGTGGGTCTTCCGTATAGCTTACGCATAAAAAATCGCCCGTTCTCCTAACCAGTAGCCTAGGACACTCCATGTGCTTGGATAAAACCTTAGTACCGCCTACGATAGTTAACTCGTCGTACGACGTATAATCCTTATATTCTAAATAGTATCTCTTTAACGAATTCCCGAGTAAAAAAGGGAGGTCTCTTTCTTTAGGTACTTTGCGGAGGTGGTTCCGGCGGTCTTTAACAACCATACCCTTGTAAAAATTAAATAGGTTTTCGGCGGGGGGAAAAACACCCCCAATTCTTTTTACTAGTAACGAACCTCCGGTTTCAGGTTCCGTATTCCACATAAGGTCCGGGGACGCTTTTAAATATGAATAGTCCATCCTAAAAGATTTATCTATTTCGAAATCGCTATTTAATCTTTCTACGATATAAGTTTCTTTTTTATCGTTTTTCGTAACAACGAAAACCAAACTACCTATATAGGCTTCTTCGAATACGAACTTATCGAATATTAATATGTTTTTAAGCGACCCTTCGGAATGAATAATCTCCCTTACTTTTTTATAACTACGTGTTCTCGCTAAGCCTTCTGGTACAATAAACGAAAATAAACCACTTCTATTAAGTAAACCAAGCATCCTTTCTATAAATAGCCCGAATAAATTTTTCGATTGGGCCGCGCGGTAACTCCCGTAGTTTTTATCGTAGTAAGTCAATATGTCGTGTCTACACGTACCAACGGTTAAATTCAAATACGGCGGGTTCCCGATCACCGCGTCGAAACCGCCGGCCTTCATTATCTCCTCGAACTCCACTTCCCAGTCGAACGGGTTGACGCAGCGGCGCTCGTCCTCGTCGACAGACAGGAATGTCTGTCCCACGTCGAAATAGTCGGACCCTATCAGCGAGTTGCCGCACTTGACGTTGGCGTCGAGCGGCGGCAGGAGCGCCGTCTTCATCAGGAACTGGGCGTCGACGTCCTCCAATAACTTGAGGTACAGCGACATCCGCGTGACCTCGCACGCCTGGTCGTCTATGTCCACGCCGAAGATGTTGTTGACGAGGATTTGCCCCTTGAACCTGGCCGTAAGGCGATATTTCTCCTCGTCGGCGTCGCGCCAACACGCCGCCGCCAAACCCTTGCCGATTTTTTCCGGGTTCGCGGTGAAGTAATCCTCGTGCCAGTCGATGAGGCGCCGGAAGGCGCCCAGCAGGAACGAGCCGGAGCCGCAGGCCGGGTCCAGTATCTTGAGCTTCGCGGCCGCCGCCGGCGTCTTGCACTTCTTGAGCAACTCGCCGACGGTGTTCTCGACGATGTAGTCGACTATGTACCTGGGGGTGTAGTAGACGCCGCCGGCCTTGCGGACCTCCGGCTTGGGTTCAACGACCGCACGGTGCGAAGGCGTAAGTCTTATCTCGGAGCCGAGGAACCGCTCGTAGACCGTCCCCAGCATCTCGACGCCGACGACGTTGAACTGGTACGGGCACTTGGGGTAGTAGAGGGATTCTATGAAATCGCGAAGCTGCTTGTCGTCTACCATTAAGTCCTCGGAGAAATGCTTGTAGAACAACTCGCCGTTGTACTGCGGCTCGAGGTACCGGAACTTGTCTACGACGTAGCGGTAGAGGTCTTTTTCTTTTTCCACCTTCCACCGGTTCAACGCGTCGAGGAGGAGCTCGGTGGCCTCGATGCCGCGGTCCTCGATTACGCGCATGAAGATCGCGCGGTCGAGGATGCGCTGAACGGCCTCGTTGATGTCGTGAACGCCGAGGTCCTTATTGCGGAGGGCGACGTTGCGGGCGAGCTCCGCGCGCCACTCGTTAAGCCGTTCGAAGAACTTCCGGTCGAGGGCTTCCTTATTGCGGGTGCGGCGGGCCTTGGGGAGTAGCTCGCGCAGGGCGCCGGCGGCGACGGCCTCCCGCGAGAACACCGCGGCGAGCTCGTCCCACCGTTCCTCGTATTCGGTATACGGTAGGTCGAACTTTTTAAACAGGCCGCGGGCCCGGTTCTCGTATACGGGCTCCAGGCCGGTGTCGAAGAGGCGGAACCCGGCGAAGTTGGTGAGGACGCCGAAATCCACCGGCAAGTTATAACCGTAACGTTTGGTTTGGAAAATGAAATCTGCGTCGTCGAGGCGTTTGCGGTAGTCTTTGGCCTCGACGATGAACTGCGGCTTGCGCGCGAGTTGAAAGCAGTAGTCGGCGCTCCTGGTCGAGGCGCGGAGGTGTACGCGTTTTTCCTTCACGACCTCGCGCGGGTCGCGAACCGCCCACCCGAGCGCTTCCCAGAAGGGCTCGACGTACGTCGTGCCGAGCTGGGCCTCGTCGAAGCTATCCGGCGCGGGCCCTCCCTTCAGGCGTTCGAAGTCGTCGACGAGTTTTTTTATTGTATCGGGCGCCGCCATCTTCCCTCCGGGCGCGTAAAGCGCCTTATCTATTATAATATACCCCCCTGACAGAAGCTGTCAACTCAAAACGGGGGGCGGGCAAAAAAAGGGGCCTCGCGGCCCCTTTATTCAACGGTTCGTCGGCTAGTAGTACAGCGC